>LJCR01000108.1 GCA_001399705.1 Kouleothrix aurantiaca | reverse complement strand
AGGGTTTGCTGGCGCGCTGGCAGGTCGCGCGCGCCGCTGGTGAGTATGTCGGGCGCCGCGCCTTCTGCTGCCTCAAGACGGGCCAGCAGCGCCTGTGGCGAAAATAGCTTGGCGCGCGCGGCCGCCAGCTCGATCGCCAGCGGCAGGCCATCCAGCCGGCGGCAGATTTCAACCACCGCGCCGATATTCTCTTTGGAAAGTACAAAATCGGGCTGCACTGCCTGCGCGCGCTGGGCAAAGAGCTGCACCGCCGGGAATTCGCCCAGTGTCGCCGGCGCGGCATTGCCCCCTGGCAGGGCCAATGGCTCAACGAGCAGCTCGTGCTCACCGCTGATGTGCAGCGGCGTGCGGCTGGTGACCAGGAATTTCAGGCCCGACGTGGCGGCCAGCAATTCGGCCAGCTGCGGGGCGGCGCCGAGCAGCTGCTCAGCGTTGTCGAGCACGACGAGCACGCGCTTGTTACGCAGCGTCAGCCGCACGGCCGCCGGCGCTGCAAAGCGCACCCCAGCCAGCGCTGATTCCCGGCAGAAAGCCGGCAGTGAAACGCTGCATTCGCGCGCGCCTGGTTGATTTGGCGCTCGTGAACAGCTTCGCCGGGGGTGCCAAAGGCCAAAGCCGAATGCGGCCCGGCCGCCCGCCACAGATTCCGCAAAACGATCTACAATATTGCCATCACAATCCTCCAAAACCTCGATCGCCGCAGGCGATACGTGCGTTTGCCCCTGCGGCAGAGCGCCGCGTGGGCGCAAGCAAAGGCAGGCGTGCCATGGACGAACAGCCGCGCGCACCCGATCTGCCGGCCTCGGATGCCGGCCTGAACGAGAGCCTCCTGCAACGTTTCTACAACAATGTGCCCTTCATAATGGGCGTGGCCGAATTCCGCGCCGGGAAAATCGTGCTTGTCTCTGGCAACCAGTATCTGGCGCAGTTTCTTGGGCGAGCGCCTGGCCAGCTAGCAGGCAGATCGGCCGCCGAGTTAAGCGGCTCGGCAGAGTTCGAGCAGCTGCGAACCGAGCACTACCTGCGCGCGCAGCGCACCGGCTTGCCCGTTCGCGCCGAGTTCCCCGATCCGCGCCCGGGCCATGCGCAGTGGCTTGCGGCCACCGTCACGTATATCGGCGCGGGCGAAACGGGCAACCCCCAGTTCAGCTTTGTCATCGAAGATGCCAGTGAGCGTAAACGCGCCGACGAGCAGCTGCGCGCCAGCGAGGAGCGCTTCCGCACGCTGTTTCACGCCAGCCCGGCACCGCAAGCCATCACACACTACGCAACCGGGAAAATTCTCGACATCAACGAAGCCTACTGCGCGATGGTTGGCTATTCGCGGGAAGAGCTGATCGGCAAAACAGCCCAGGATCTGCACATGACCCTTTCGCCCATGCAGCGCGAGCAGGTGTTGCAGCAGTTGCAGCGCGATGATTTTGCCTCGTGGATATCGGTCGAGATGCGTATTCGTTCCGGCGAGGTACGTTCGATCCTGAGTTCGGTCAAGCCGCTTGAATGGCAAGGCCAGCGCTGCCTGATTTCGAGCGTTCTCGACATCACCGAGCAAAAGCGCGCTGAGGCGCTGCTCGAACAGCGCGTGGCCGAGCGCACCGCCGAGCTGCGCGAAAGCGAGCAGCGCTTCGCCACCATCTTTGAAAAAGGACCAATCCCCATGGGCGTGCTGCGCCTGCGCGACAATCAGTACATCGACATCAATGCGGCCATGCTCGATCTGTTTGGCTATACACGCGAGGAAATCGTGGGCCACAGCTCGCAAGAGCTTGGCATGTGGCCCGACGCAGCGGTGCGCCAGCGCTTTATTACGCAACTGCAGACCGACGGCTTCGTTTCGAATTTCGAAACGCAGAATCGCCAGAAATCCGGGCGGCTGATCGACGTGCTGGTATCCTCGCAAATTGTTGAGATCAACCACGAACAGTACCTGATCGGCCAGATCGTCGATATCAGCGAACGCAAGCGCATCGAGCAGCTCTTGCGCGAGCGCGAGCACTTTATTCAGTCGGTGCTGAAAACCACTCCGGCCATCATGTACGTATACGACATGGAAACCCGGAGCAATGTCTTTATCAATGGCGGCCTCACGCGCGTGCTGGGCTATACTTCTGAGCAGGTTCGCGACATGGGCGACACCCTGTTTGCGCAGATGCTGCACCCGGAAGACCTGGACGAAGTGCTTGCCTTTCAGGAGAGAATTCTGGCCGCGGGTGATGCGGAAGTGCTTGAGAGCGAAAGCCGGGCCAGGCACCACGACGGCAGCTGGCGCGTGCTGCGCAACTACGAAAGCCCGTTTCTGCGCAAGCCCGATGGCACGCTCAAGCAGAAGATTGGTATCGCCATCGATGTGACCGAACAGAAAGAGGTGCAGCGCGAGCTGGAACAATCGCACGCGCAGCTTCAGGCCCTGTCGCGCCAGCTGATCGAAACGCAGGAAGTCGAGCGCCGCGCGATCGGGCGCGAGCTGCACGACCAGATCGGCCAGAGTCTTACGGGCCTCAAGCTCCTGCTTGAGTTCGCCCTCGGCCTGCCGCCCGAAGAAGCGCGCCCCAGGCTGCTGCAAATGCTGGATGTTGCAAACGACCTGCTGGCGCGCACCAGCCGCCTTTCGCTCGATCTGCGCCCGCCTATGCTCGACGACATGGGCCTGCTGCCCGCGCTACTCTGGCTTACCCAGTCCATCAGCGAGCAAACCGCGCTGCAGATCGATTTTGCCCATAGCGGCGTGCACAACCAGCGCTTCGCCCCCACCATTGAGACGGCGATCTACCGGCTGGCCCAGGAAGCACTGACGAACATTTCGCGCCATGCAGCAACACAGCACGCCAGCATGCGCCTGAGCGCCACGCCCACCAGCCTCGATCTTGCGATTCAGGACATGGGCGCAGGCTTTGATTTCGAGGTCGTGCGCGCCCGCCACACCAGCGGCTTGCTTGGCATGATCGAGCGGGTGAATTTGCTGAATGGCAAGCTCACGATTCACACTGCCCCGGGCAGTGGCACCAGCATTTTTGTTCGCATCCCACGCACTGATAGCAGCTCCGCTTGATCCTTTTTGTTTTCTGGTGCAGCACCAGAAAAAGAACATTCGGGCGCGGCGAAGCCGCCCCCGAACCCCCGCACTGTGCCAGTATTCTTGCGGATTTAGTAAGAGAACGCATGAGGCCAGAACTATGAAAACGCGCATTTTTCTTGCGGAAGATCACCACCTGGTGCGCGAAGGGCTGCGCCTGCTGCTCGAGCAGGAAGCCGATTTCGAGGTTGTGGGCGAAGCGAGTGAAGGGCGCGCGGCCGCCGAGGCCGCGCTGCGCCCCGACGTCGATGGGTTCGTGATGGATGTGGTGATGCCTCACCTGAACGGCCTCGACGTAGCGCGCCTGGCACGGAACCACAACGCACAGAGCAAAATCGTCGCGCTCTCGATGTACACCAACGAAGCCTATATAGCCGAGGCGCTGCAGGCCGGCGCGTCGGCGTATGTCCTCAAACAGTCTACGGCTGCTGATCTGATCGCCGCCATTCGCACCGTGCTGCTGGGCGGAACATACCTCAGCCCGCCGCTCAACCAGCGCAGCGTGAACGACTACGCGCGCCGCGCCGCCGAGCCGCCCGCGGCAGATATCTACGACAGCCTCACCGAGCGCGAGCGCCAGGTGTTGCATCTGGCCGCGCAGGGCCTGAAGAACGCCGATATTGCCAAACAGCTTTCGCTGAGCATCCGCACCGTCGAGATGCACCGCGCCAACATGCTGAAAAAGCTCAACCTGAAAACCCAGGTCGACATTGTCTACTATGCGCTGCGCCGTGGCCTGGTAAGCTAGTCGCGCCACGTCAGCGCGCTCAGCCCGTCAGCGCTTCTACCCTGCCTCGGAGGCACTGCCCGCAAATACCGTAGTCCTACGGTTCTCAATTCGCAAGCCCGTGTGATACCCTAAAAACGAGGTAGAAGTTTGAGGGTATTCCGTATGGAGTCAAATGCATTTGGGTCTTCACAAATACAATCCTCCCAAGGCAGTCGCCCCAACCCCAGCCCAGTCCTGCATCTTGCCGAGGCGTGGGAGCACCTGATCGAAGGCTGCGCGCTGATCAGCTTCGACTGGGAGTACCTCTACGCCAACGAAGCCGCCGCGCAGGCAGCGCAGATCGCGCGCGGCGATCTCGTCGGGCGCACGCTCCACGACGCGCACCCCGGCATCGAGCCATCCGAGCTTTTTGCGCGCTACCGCCAGTGCATGGAGCAGCGCCGCGCGCAGGTGTTTGAAGCCCCCTTCCCACCCGGCAGCAGCGAGCTCTACACCTTTCATGTGCAGCCAGCCGCCGAAGGCATTTTTGTGGCGAGCCTGCCGATCAGCGAGCACAGCCTGGCGGAAGAGCGCTTTCGCCTGGCCGTCGAAGAAGCGCCCAACGCGATCATCATGGTCAACCACGCCGGCGAGATTGTGCTGCTCAACGCGCAGGCCGAGCAGTATTTCGGCTATGCGCCGGGCGAGCTGTTTGGCGCAAACGTCGAGCAGCTTGTGCCGGAAATACCGTCGGAGCGCCACACCGCCCACCGCGCCAAATTCGCCCGCGAGCCGTACATACGCGACGTGGGCGTGGGCCGCGACCTGCGCGCGCGCCGCAAAGACGGCAGCGAGTTCCCGGTCGAAGTCGGCCTGGTGCCGATCAGCACGCCCGACGAAACGTTCGTCCGGGCGACAATTATCGACATCACCGAGCGCAAGCGCGCCGAAACCGAGCTGCGCGACCAGGAAGAAAACTGGCGCAAGCTCTTTGCGCTGCTGCCGGTGGGCATTTCGGTGGTCAACGAGCAGAGCAGCGTGGTCGAGCTCAACACCTCGCTTGCGCGCATCCTTGGCCTGTCGCGCCAGCAACTGATCCAGGGCGAGCACGCCAAGCGCCGCTACTTCCGCCCCGACAAAACCCCCATGCCTCCTGAAGAGTTCCCAAGCCAGCGCGCGCTCAAAGAGCAGCGCCCGATCAAATCGGTGGAGATCGGGGTTGAAAAAGAAGATGGCACGGTGGTCTGGACGAATGTGAGCGCGATGCCGCTGGCCTCGCAGGATGCGGTTGTGACGGTAACGGTGGATACCACGCTGCAGAAGCAGGCCGAAGCCGCACTGCACGACAGCAACGAGAAATTTGATTCCCTGTTCGACCTTACGCCGGTGGCCGCCTGCCTGAGCACGCTTGCCGATGGGCGCATTGTCGCAGTAAACCAGGCATTCGCGCAAACATTTGGCCACACAACGGCGCAAGCGCGCGGCAAAACCCTGCGCGAGCTTGGCATTTCCGCCGGCCCAGAGCTCCACCAGCAGATCCTCGCCGCGCTGCATTCGCACGGCCACGCGCGCAACATCGAAGCAAGCCTGCTGACCGATTCGGGCGAGCACTGCAGCTTTCTGATCAACGCCGACCTGCTGAGCATTGGCGACCAGCCGCACTATATTAAGATCATGCAGGATATTACGGCACACAAGCAGGCCACGACAGCGCAGCGCCAGCTCGATGCCAAGCTTCAGCAAACGCAAAAGCTCGAAAGCCTGGGCGTGCTGGCCGGCGGCATTGCCCACGATTTCAACAACCTGCTGGCCAGCATCATGGGCTACACCGACCTGGCCCTGCTCGAGCTGCCGCCCCAGTCGCTGGCCGAGCCGCTGCTCAACAACGCCATCCAGGGCGCGCGCCGCGCCGCCGAGCTCACCGCCCAGATGCTGGCCTACGCCGGCAAAGGCCATGTGAACATCGAGCCGCTCGATCTTTCGCAGCTCGTGGCCGATATCACCCGGCTGCTTGAGATCTCGATCTCCAAGATCTGTGTGCTGCAGTATGATCTTCCGCCCAGCCTGCCCAGCATTGTCGCCGACGCCACGCAGCTCCGCCAGGTGGTGATGAACCTGGTGATTAACGCATCCGAAGCAATCGGCAATCGCAGCGGCACCATTCGGGTAAGCACCGGCGTGCTGTACTGCGATCATGCCTACCTCACCGACACCTACCTCGACGAAGATCTGCCCGAGGGCTTGTATGTCAGCCTGTCCGTTTCCGATAACGGCGCAGGCATGTCGGCGGCGACGCGCGCTCGGATCTTCGAGCCTTTCTTTACCACCAAGTTCACCGGGCGCGGCCTTGGGCTGGCGGCCCTGCTCGGCATTGTGCGCAGCCACCGGGGTGCGATCAAGGTGTATAGCGAGCCGGGCGCCGGCACCACCTTTAGCCTGCTCTTTCCGGCGGTTGCATCCGCAGAGAATCTTCCGACTTCGCCCAAGGCCAGCGAGGCCGAGTTGCGCGGGCACGGCACGGTGCTGCTGATCGACGATGAAGAAAGCGTGCGCGGGCTGATGCGGCAGATGGTGGAGCGCATGGGCTTTGCCGTGCAGGAAGCCGCCAATGGGCGCGAGGCGCTGAAGCTTTTTCGTGGCACCCCCGCACAGTTTCGCTGCGTGCTGCTCGACCTGACCATGCCGCACATGGATGGCAAAGCGACGCTCCGCGATCTGCGGCGCATCCGCGCAGACGTGCCGGTGATCCTGATGAGCGGCCACAGCGAGCAGACGGCCATGAGCCAGTTCGTGGGCAAAGGGCTGTCTGGCTTTATCCAGAAGCCCTTCCGCTTCGAGCAGCTCTGCGCGGTGATGTCGCAGGCGCTGCAATCATAGGAGTTCGTGCCAGCGTTTTCTGTTTGTTCCGGCTATCTTCACATCTGCCGTTACTTGCCGATGCACGCGACGCATTCGCGTGCACGATACCAAATACTGTACGCTAGCCTTGTACGCCGGTGAAACACTATGAAACGCCCTTCTATCATCGTGTTCGATTCCGATACGGCCAGTCTTTTGATGATCGAGGAAGCACTGGTTTTTGAAGGGTATGCAGTGCTCGCGTGCCATACCTTTGCCGAACTCTGCGCACTGGTTCGCCAGCACCGGCCCGGTGTCATCATTATGGAACATCCTTCGCTTCACACTCTCGCAGAGCCATTGCTCTTAGCACCACTCTCAAACGACCCCGAGACAGCCAATATTCCCGTCATCTTCACCACAACCAACTACCACCCTACCCGTTCCACCACAGCTC
>LJCR01001080.1 GCA_001399705.1 Kouleothrix aurantiaca | reverse complement strand
AGCGGCATCACAATAAGAAAGGCGATGCCGGCCAGGAACCGCGTGTTCAGCGCGCGCGGCAGCAGCGTTTCGGCCACGGGGCGGCGCGTGAAGAAGGAAATGCCCGGGTCGCCGCGCAGCAGGCCGAACTGCAGGGGGATGTAGGCGCGCGGCGCGCCCTTCGAGGTTGTCCAGCCGGCTTTTTGCGGCGTCCACGCTTCGACCTGCACGCCCTTCACCCACATGCCAGCGTGGCCTTCGCGGTCGACGCCCCAGAAGATCTGCTGGCCCTCGCTGTCGGCTTTCCACACCTCGGGGCCAAGCGCCACCGCGCGCGTGCTGCCGTCGGCCTGCAGCTCGACGCGCTGCATGGTTTCGCTGTCGTCGGTGTAGTTCTGGTACAGCGTGCCGTTTCCGTCGACGCCCCACCAGTTATAGCGGTTGTTGGTTGCGTCGTAGTAGCGCTGCACGGAGGTGCCAACCAGGCTGGCGGCCTGCCAGTCGCTGCCGAACAGCCAGCGCACATAGCGCGTCAGCACCGGCTGATCGAGGCCGTTTTGCGCGTTGAAGGAGGCTTCCTGCTCAGGGGTAATGGTGTTGCCGAGCGAGTTGCGCGCAATATTGCCGGGCGCAAGCTCGGAGATGGCGAAGATAGCCATCGAGACGGCAAAAAGGGTCAGAATCAGGAAAAAAATGCGGCGCAGAAGAAATTTTGCCATGACGCCCCCCAGCTGAAAGGCTGATCGTCAATGTGCAGATTGCAGATCGAGCACTGCCCAATCTGCAATCTGCGATTTCCGAACGATGTTATGCGGCCTTCTTGTCGGGGTCGAGCCAGATCTCGCGCCAGATCTGGTAGTGCGTGGGGTGGGCGTGGATGTCTTGAATCACCGGGCTGTAGATGTTCCACACGCTCTGCCACCAGGCGATGGCGATCGAGCCGCGCTCCATCTGGATGCGCTCGATGTCCTTCATAATTGCCTTGCGTGCCTCGACGTCGAGCGTGCCCTGGGCCTTTTTCAGCAGCGTCGAGAATTCTTCATCGACCCAGCGGCTCTCGTTCCACGGCACCGGCTCGCCCTTGGAGTCGGCGATGTAGGCCAGCGGCAGCACCATCACGGCCAGCGGGCGGTGCGTCCAGGGCGTAATGCCAACCGGCGTCTCGGTCCACTTGTCCCAGTAGGAGTTGTTGGGCATAGTGTCGAGCGAGATGTCGAAGCCGGCGTCCTTGGCGGTTTCCTTGAGGTTTTCGGCGTAGGCCACCACATCGGTCCAGCCCGTGCCGACCGAGATGCTCATTTTGACCGGCGTGGTGACGCCAGCCTCGGCCAGCAGCGCCTTGGCCTTCGCCGGGTCGTACTTGGGCAGGTCGATTGGCGCATACTCGGGGTGCACCGGCGAGGCGTGGAAGTCGCCGCCCAGCTCGCCCTGGCCGAAGTAGGCCTTGTCGAGGATGGCCTGGCGATCCTGCGCGAGCTTGAGCGCCTGGCGCACCTTCACGTCCTTCCAGGGGTCCTGGTCGACGCGCACGCGCAGCACGCGCACCTGCGAGGTCGTCACCGGGTCGACCTTCACCTTGGCGTTGTCTTTCAGCGCGGTGTAGGTATCGACCGTCGGGTCGTAGATCGTGTCGATCTGGCCGTCGAGCAGCGCCGAGACGTAGGCCGTCTGGTCGTTGCCGAGGTCGATATACTCGATCCCGTCGAGGTACGGCAGCGGCTGGCCGTCGGCGCCGTTCTGCCAGTAGCCTTCGCGCTTGGAAACCTTGACGCGCTCACCAACCTTGAATTCGTCCAGCTTCATCGGCCCAGTGCCGGGGTTTTTCAGCGTCGTCAGGTCGCCGTTGAAGCTGCGGTGCATGATCTGCGCCGGGTAGTGGAACAGCGTTTCGGGCACGTCGAGCTTGGGCGCGTCGAGCATGAGCTGGACGGTGTTCGCGTCGACGGCCTTGACGTTTTCGATCTTCAGGAAGCCTTCCCAGAGGCCTAGGATCGACGATTTGGTTTCGGGCTTGAGCCATTCCTTGAAGTTGAACAGCACATCTTCCGAGGTGAAGTCGTCGCCGTTCGACCACTTGATGCCCTTGCGGAGATTCAGCGTCCAGACCGTCAGGTCGTCGTTGGGCTTCCAGCTGTCCAGCAGGTACGGCCGTGTGATGTTGTCGGGGCCGGTTTCGGTGAGGTACTCGTAGACCTGGCGGAACTCGTTCGAGTCGAACACCCACGAGAAACGCGCCGGGTGGTCGACAGC
>LJCR01001077.1 GCA_001399705.1 Kouleothrix aurantiaca | reverse complement strand
GTGTTCGTTCAGGCCCATTGGTGGTTGCGTGATAGGCGGCTTCGAGGGCGCGCACGGCCTCATCACCAAGGTCAAATGTTCGTTTTCTCATGTACCCTATTGTACGACTTTTATTTGCTTTTCCTATAAGGGTGTGTTGCCGCCACGCCACCGGTGCCGATTCGTGCGTATACCGCGCCAGTTTCACTGTGTGCTGGAAACTGGGGGCGCAAAGCCACCCTTGCCCATGCCTACGTACTGAGCTCAGCGTATTGCAGCTGGAAAAGACGAGCGCCTGCGACTACGCTCCCGTGATGCAACAGCGCCAACATTGCGGCCAAAAATAGATGTTGAAGATGCGGCGATTTGAGCAAACACACCCGCCCACAGACGGATTGACGGAGATAAACGCGACCCATACAATAAACGCACGCCCTTTTAATTGACAATAACACTGCGCACTGCGCGCACTGGCCGTGCCCGGCCAAAAATAAGACAAAATGGCGACCAAAAACCTTGCTTTACAACGTTTAGTTTGAAAGCCTTTCTCACGATTCCAGTGCCACGGCGCAGACAAATGCTGCGCCGACCATCGGGAGAGATATTATCACGCTGCTGGCGAACGGCAACAGAACCGGCGCGCGAGGAATATTCGAATGAGCGATCTGATTAATACCCAGCTTGGGCAATATCATCTGATCGAGGCAATTGGCCACGGCGGCATGGCAACGGTCTACAAGGCCTACCAGGAGTCGCTCGACCGGCACGTGGCCGTGAAGGTACTGCTCTCGAACCGCGACCCGCAGTTTGCCGTGCGCTTCAAGCGCGAGGCGCGCGCAATCGCGGCTTTGCAGCACCACAATATTCTGCCAATCTACGATTACGGCGAGCAAAACGGCTTGCTGTATTTTGTGCTGCAGTATGTCGAAAATGGCCTGACGCTGCACGATCTGCTTGGCGCGCCGATGGTGCCGGCGCAGGCGCTGCGCCTGATCGGGCACGTGCTTGCCGCGCTGGAATACGCTCACGCGCGCGGCGTAATTCACCGCGACCTGAAGCCAGCCAACATTCTGCTGCCGTCGCCAAACTGGGCGCTGCTGGCCGACTTCGGCATCGCCAAGCTGATGAACGACAGCCAGCACCTGACGATGACGGGCTTTATCATCGGCACCGCCGCGTACATGGCCCCCGAGCAGGCCGCCGGGCGCCCGATTGACGCGCGCACCGACCTGTACTCGCTCGGCGTGGTGCTGTACGAAATGCTGACCGGCCGCGTGCCATTTGATTCCGACACGCCCATGGCCGTGCTGACCAAGCATGTCTACGAGGCGCCGCCGCCGCCGCGTTCCGTCAACCCGAACCTCGCGCCGGCGCTGGAAGCAGTGCTGCTGCGCGCGCTGGCGAAATATGGCCGCGCGCTGGCCCACACCGCCGCGATTGCCGAGGCGCTGACCGCGCAGCTTGGCGGCCAGCCCTACGACATCGAGATGTCGGTGGACGAAACCGACACGCCCACGTCGATTCAGGAGCACTACTTTATTGCCCGCCAGCTTCAGGCGCTGGCCGTGCCGGTGGTGAGCCTTGCGCCGCGCTTTGTGGGCAAGTTCCAGAAGGGCGTCGACTACATTGGCGACGTGAACGAGTTCGCCGCCGAGTTTGCGCGCCACGCCGCGATCATGCGCCACTTCGGCAGCTACAAGCTCAGCATCCACACCGGGTCGGACAAGTTCAGCCTGTACCCGGCGATTGCCGAGCACACCGGCGGGCGCGTGCACATCAAAACAGCCGGCACCAGCTACCTCGAAGCGCTGCGCATCGCCGCCGAGCGCCAGCCCGCGCTGTTCCGCGCCATGCTCGACTATGCGCGCGAGCACTTCGCCCACGACCGCAAAACCTACTTTCTCGACGCGCAGCTTGAAAAGGTGCCGGCCGGCGCAGACGTGGCCGACGCCGATCTGCCCGCGCTGCTCGACCAGTTCGACACGCGCCAGGTGCTGCACGTCTGCTTCGGCTCGATCCTCGACGCCTTTGGCGACGACCTGCGCGCCATGATCGCGGACGACCCGGAAGCCTACCGCGCCGGGCTGGAGCGCCACTTCACGCGGCATCTGCAGCCGTTTGTGTGAGTGTGACGACCGACAACCGACGACCGACGACGGGAAGAAATCGCCACAGAGACACAGAGGCACGGACGGGAGACAAGGAGAAGGGGAGATACGAGATCGGGAGAGCGAACACTAGCGTCCTGAGT
>LJCR01001078.1 GCA_001399705.1 Kouleothrix aurantiaca | reverse complement strand
GGTCGGGCCAGTATGCGCGCTACGCCTATGTGACGCAGCCGGGCGCGCTGCCGCTGCGCGAGCTGGTGGCCTGGCTGTATATGAGCGTGTCGTTTGGCCCGTTCATCGGGCTGACGCTGATCGTGCTGCCGCTGCTGTTTCCTGCCGGCCACCTGCCCTCGCCGCGCTGGCGGCCGTTCGCCGGGCTGGCCGGGCTGGCCGCCACGCTGTTCTCGCTGGTGCAGGCAGTTTCGCCCGGCCCGATCGACGCCAGCCTGCCCGAGGTTGCGAACCCGTTTGCGCAGCCTGCCTTAGCTCCGCTGCTCCGAGTGCTCGGGCCGGCCAGCGTTGTGCTGCTGCTCCTTAGCTTTGCCGGCGCGATCGCCGCGCCGGTGCTGCGCTTTCGGGGCGTGGCGGGCGACGAGCGCCAGCAGCTGAAGTGGTTTGCCTACGCCATCGCCCTGCTGATTGCGGCGACGGTGGTGCCGGCCGCGCTGGTCTACCCCGATTTTTCGAGCGACAGCACCCTCAGCGGCGTGGCGCTCGCGCTGGGCTATTCATTTCTGCCGGTGGCGCTGGGCATTGCCATCCTGCGCTACCGCCTGTACGATATCGACGTTCTGATCAATCGCACGCTGGTGTATGGCGCGCTGACGGCCAGCGTCTTCGGCCTGTACGTTGTGGTGGTGGCCTACCTGGGCGCGCTGTTCCACGCCCAGGGCGATGTGCGGGTGGCCTTGCTGGCGACCGGCCTGGTGGCGGTGCTGTTCCAGCCGCTGCGCGTGCGCCTGCAGCGCGCCGTCAACCAGCTGATGTACGGCCAGCGCGGCGACCCGTATGGCGTCTTGGCGCGGCTCGGCCACCAGCTCGAAGCGGCGCTGACGCCCGACCTGGTGCTGCCCGCTGTGGCGCGCACCATCGGCGAGACGCTGAAGCTGCCGTATGTGGCGATCGCGCTAGGGTCGGGTGACCAGCATCAGGTGGTGGCAGAATATGGCGGCATGCGCGATTCTTCCGCCGTGCTGCGCTGGGCGCTGACGCACCAGGGCCGGCCAGTTGGCGAATTGCGCCTCGCGCCGCGCCCCGGCGAAACCGCCCTTGGCGCGGTCGATCAGCAACTGGTGGGCGACCTGGCGCGCCAGGTCGCCCACCAGTTGCTGATCGACCGCGCCAAGGGCGGTTTCGCCGGGGCGCGGCGCGAGGCGCAATTCGCCAACTGGCCGGCCCTGGTGCGTCAGCGCCCAGCGCAGCACGGCGGAAGAATCGCGCATGCCGCCATATTCTGCCACCACCTGATGCTGGTCACCCGACCCTAGCGCGATCGCCACATACGGCAGCTTCAGCGTCTCGCCGATGGTGCGCGCCACAGCGGGCAGCACCAGGTCGGGCGTCAGCGCCGCTTCGAGCTGGTGGCCGAGCCGCGCCAAGACGCCATACGGGTCGCCGCGCTGGCCGTACATCAGCTGGTTGACGGCGCGCTGCAGGCGCACGCGCAGCGGCTGGAACAGCACCGCCACCAGGCCGGTCGCCAGCAAGGCCACCCGCACATCGCCCTGGGCGTGGAACAGCGCGCCCAGGTAGGCCACCACCACAACGTACAGGCCGAAGACGCTGGCCGTCAGCGCGCCATACACCAGCGTGCGATTGATCAGAACGTCGATATCGTACAGGCGGTAGCGCAGGATGGCAATGCCCAGCGCCACCGGCAGAAATGAATAGCCCAGCGCGAGCGCCACGCCGCTGAGGGTGCTGTCGCTCGAAAAATCGGGGTAGACCAGCGCGGCCGGCACCACCGTCGCCGCAATCAGCAGGGCGATGGCGTAGGCAAACCACTTCAGCTGCTGGCGCTCGTCGCCCGCCACGCCCCGAAAGCGCAGCACCGGCGCGGCGATCGCGCCGGCAAAGCTAAGGAGCAGCAGCACAACGCTGGCCGGCCCGAGCACTCGGAGCAGCGGAGCTAAGGCAGGCTGCGCAAACGGGTTCGCAACCTCGGGCAGGCTGGCGTCGATCGGGCCGGGCGAAACTGCCTGCACCAGCGAGAACAGCGTGGCGGCCAGCCCGGCCAGCCCGGCGAACGGCCGCCAGCGCGGCGAGGGCAGGTGGCCGGCAGGAAACAGCAGCGGCAGCACGATCAGCGTCAGCCCGATGAACGGGCCAAACGACACGCTCATATACAGCCAGGCCACCAGCTCGCGCAGCGGCAGCGCGCCCGGCTGCGTCACATAGGCGTAGCGCGCATACTGGCCCGACC
>LJCR01001076.1 GCA_001399705.1 Kouleothrix aurantiaca | reverse complement strand
ATTTTAGCACTAAGGGGCGCGGTACTGACTCAGGTGTTGGCATGTATGCGGTTCATTCTCTTGTTGTGAACGCCAAAGGGCGAATAATTGCGGCGAGTGTTACCAAAGACAAATCCGGCAAATTAATAGGATGGCGTACTGGTTTTGCCAGCCAGGAAATTCAGTTGCCGGAAGAAAAGAAACACAAGCGTTCGAACTCCAACCATCCAACCGATGAGGTGAGCTCGCGACATCTGTTGCTAGACCAGCCGGGAACTGTCTTTCAGATTGCGCTGCCAACTGCCAAGAGGTTGTGATGCCACTAGCTTCCACTATATTAGTTGTAGAAGACAACCATAGCCAAAATGCGACCTACTGTAATGCGCTGCAGGCTAAAGGTTATGTGGTTACATCAGCATTCGATGTTGTCCAAGCATTCGAATTGATCAATGATCAACAATTCGATGTGGTAGTTGTCGATATGTTGCTGCCAATGGAGATCGATGATCGGCTTGATTTCGGTGGTGTAGAGATCGTACATCGTGCCAAGTCGCGAGACGCAGCCTCACAAGTTATCGCGATTACCGGGCATGGCAGCCGCGAGCTTGCAGTGCAGGCCACCGCAGCAGGCGCAATCGATTATATCATCAAGGATATCGACACGACCGACCGTTTGATGCATAGCGTACGAGTAGCTATACATACAGCGCGCGAGTTGCGCGCCGAACTGCAGGAGGATACAAGCAACGAAGATCTCATTACTCTGTCACTTCCGGCACATTTAATCGCAAATAGCCCAGCGATGCGCTTACTGTTGCGACAAGTGCAAAATCTGGCCGAGAACGATGCAACCGTACTGATTACTGGTGAGCCCGGAGTTGGTAAAGAACTAATAGCTAGCGTGCTGCATGCTAATAGTAGCTATGCTAGTTCTGGCCCCTACCGAGTCGCGATGTGCAGGAACCTAAGCGCTGGGCTAGCCGAACTTTATGGTGGAAATGGTGGAACAAGCGGCCTTGTGTCGGATGCAGAGGGCGGTACGCTGGTATTGCGCCGCGTCGATTTGCTGCCTTTCAACATGCAGAAGCTGCTCGTTCCTTTAATTGAACATAAACAATACCAACCCATTGGTGCAACGCAAGCGCAAACCTGTTTTGCTCGAATAATTGTGACGGCTGCCGGAAACCTGCCGCAAATGGTGCAACGCGGGCGTTTTTGGCGCCCACTTTACGATCAACTATCACGCTATACAGTCCATGTTCCACCACTACGTGAGCGCAGCCAGGAGGATTTAGCGGCGCTTGCTGGCTATATGCTGCATGCCTATGAATTTGCTGCTGGCCTGACGAAGCCGGCCATTCAACAGTTAGTTAGTTATTCCTTCGCTCGCGATAACATACGCGAATTGGAACAGATCTTGCGAGATGCTGCCCTTCAAACAGATGATGACATTATAGATATTCACCATTTACCACCACTAAATTTGCCTTCGCGTACCGACCTGCATAGTCAAACTGATCGAAATGCACCGTCACCAATAAACGTACTCACACCTGATCAACAAGAAGAAACAGAACACTACCGCAAACTTATCAGAGCCTATCTTCAACGAATGCGTCAGCGCGAGATTCAACAAGCTGCACTTGGCATACAAGCCGATCCGAGTATTACAACGGAAATCATTGATCTTCAGGCCAAAATCAAAGAACTCGAACTAGCTATCGCGCGTATTTCGGCTGGAGACACTAGCTAGTGCGCTTAACATTGCATAGGAACATTTCATGATCAAGCAGCACAAAGATATCCTCGCCACTGTGATCCGCGATCTGCGCCATGATCTGCTTGGCTACACTGCCAAAGACGGCACGCCTGTGCGTGGCGACCTCGACCGCGAGTTAGAAAGGCTGGGTGTGCTGCCCAGCGGCCTCATCCAGCCGATTGATGCGCTGCCGAACGCGACCGAGCAAGAGCGCCAGGCCCATTATGCCGCCGAGCAGTTCGTTGATGCGGCGCGACGCCAGGGCAAGGCTGCAAGCGCTGCCCGCCAGGAGTTCGTCGAGCAGGCCGGGTATTCGTGGATCAACCGTCTGGTGGCGTTGCGCGCGCTGGAGGCCCGCCGGCTGATCAACGGCACGCTGCGTCCCAGCGAGGATTACGGCGGCGTCTCCGAAGCGCTGTACCTGCTGGCGCAGACCGACCCGGCCCGCGTTGCCGCGCCCGACGGCGGCTGGTACGCGGTGCTTGATCAGGCA
>LJCR01001074.1 GCA_001399705.1 Kouleothrix aurantiaca | reverse complement strand
CCGTTGGCATGGCGGTGCCGCGTTTGCGCCGCGCAACATGGACGCCCGGCGTGCTCGACTGGTCGATTGCGATGCCGCTGCTGCTGAGCTGGTGGGCGCTCACGACCTTTGCGCTGTACTCGTGGGCGGGCGAAAAAATGCCCTGGCTGACGGTACATGTCGCGCTGCCGCTGGTGCTGCTGGGCGCGTGGGCATTGGCGCGCGTGCTGCGCTGGTGGCAGCGGCGCGCCTTCCCGCTGACCCTCCAGCCCGACGATGCCGCCGACGGCGCGGAGCCACTGCGCATGCATGCCGTCAAGCCGCCAATGTGGGATGGCGCGCTACGGCTCTACCTCGCGCTGTTTGGCGTGATCGGCGTCTTGTTCTTCCTGATGGTGGCGATTGTCAGCGGGGCCGAGGCCCAGCAAGCGATTGCGCCCTACATTTTCCCCGGCGCGCTGCTGCTGGTTGACGTGCTCACGCTGTTTGCCGGCCTGCTGCGCGGCTGGAACTGGGCAGTGGGCGCGCTGGCGCTCGCGCTGACCCTGTTTGGCACGGTCGCCGCGACGCGCAACGCCTACCAGCTAAGCTACCGCTACGGCGACGATGCGCGCGAGCTGATGATCTTCGTGCAAACCGCGCCCGACGTGTCGCGGATTGTGCGCGCGCTCGACGACGCGGCCACGCGACGCAGCGGCAACCTGAAGATCTGGTACGACAACGAAACCGTGTGGCAGTGGTACATGCGCAACTTCAAACAGGCCGAGCGCCAGCAGCCCAGCCTGCCCGCGCCCGGCGACGACGTGATGGCCGTGCTGATGCTGCAGGAAAATATCGACAACAATTCGCAGAATTTACAGGCATTACAGGGCTTCCGCATCCAGCGCTACCCGCTGCGCTGGTGGAACCCTGAGTATGAGCTGTACCGCCTGCCGCAGGACTGGGCGACTGCCGAGGTGCAGCCCAACTCCTCGCTGCTGATGCGCCTGCTGCGCACGCCGCTCGACGGCAAGACGGCCAGCGAATTCTGGCAATACATGCTGTTCCGCCGCCTGCCCGCACCGCTCGGCTCAACGGATTTTGTGGTGGCGGTGCGGCCCGAGCTTGGCGACGAAATGGGCCTGGGCACCGGCACAATCCAGAAATAAAAATTCTTCTACTTGAGGACGCTATGGCTGCCATCCCTCGCGAAACCCGTGATTACCGCGCGCCGCGCTTGCTCGACCGCGCGCTTGATTTTTCGTGGCTGAACCTCGAAGTGCTGGCGTTTGGTCTGCTGGTGGTGCTGAGCATCGTCGCGCACCTGTGGGCGCTGGACCATATGGCCATGCATCACGACGAGTCGGTGACGAGCTGGACCAGCTGGCGCTACTATACCGGCGCGACGGGTTTCAACTGCGCGGGCCAGCGCACCGCCCCGAGCTACTGCTACGACCCGGTGTACCACGGGCCGGCCTACTACGTCCTCACGCTGATCTCGTTCTTTCTGTTTGGCGATGGCGAAGCCCAGGCGCGCCTGCCCGAAGCGCTGGCCGGCATTCTGCTGACCGTGTCGGCGTGGATGCTGCGCCCCTACTTTGGCCGCACCGGCACGCTGGTTGCCGCCGCGCTGCTGACGTTTGCGCCGTCGCTGCTCTACTTCACGCGCTTTTCGCGCCACGATGCGCTGATCGTCCTGTGGGCGTTCTGGATGGTGATTGGCATGTTCCGCTACATCGACAGCGGGCGGCCGCGCTACCTTTACCTCACGGCGGCGGCAACCGCGCTGGCGATGGCGACGCACGAGCTGTACTACATTCTGTTCTTCCTGTTTGGCTCCTTTCTGCTCATTCGCGTTGGCGCCGAGCGCCTGCCGCGCCGCACGCTGATGCTTGGCCTGGGCGTGGCGCTGGCGGTGACGCTCGCGCTCACCGCGCTCAACCCGCAGATCACCGCCAACCTGCGCGGCGGCGGCCTGGGCTTGCTGTTTAGCACGGTTCTGGGCGTGGGCCTGTTGTCCATGCGCATCTGGGATTCCGAGCCGACCGTGAGCACGCGCCTGCTGGCGCTGTGGCGCGACGAGCGGCCGGTGCTGTGGACGGCGCTCGGCATTCTGGTTGGTATTTTCGTGCTGCTGTTCAGCAACTTCTTTACCGACCTGCGCGGCGTGCTGGATGGCTTGTACCAGGGCCTGGCCTACTGGCTCGGCTCGCAGCACGAATACGCGCGCGGCAAGCAGCCCTGGTACTACTACCTGATGCTGCTGCCCGTCTAC
>LJCR01001075.1 GCA_001399705.1 Kouleothrix aurantiaca | reverse complement strand
GCCAGCCGGCGGGGATGGCGGCGCGCAGCCTGGCGACGTGCCCGACTCAGCCGATTGTTTCGCAACGCCGTTGCTGCCCGGCCAACCGCCCGACCCTGGAACGCTTGATCTCCAGCCGCTGATCGACGCCGACACGACATTCAATCTTCAGGATTATCCGCCCGGCTTTCTGGCACCGTTTCGTCAGGGCGCGGGCCTGTATGGGCTGCCGTACACAGTGTCGCTGCGCGCGCTGGCGTATAACCGCGATGCCTTTGACGCAGCTGGAGTGGCGTACCCCGCCGCGGGCTGGACGCCCGAAGACATGCTGCGTGCGGCGCAACAGCTGACGAACACACGCGGTGACCTGCCGCGCTATGGCTTTGCCGACGCCGATCCGCAGGCGACGCTGGCGTTTGTTCTCAGCCTGTTTGGTGCAAAAGCTACCAACAGCGTCAATGGCACGCTCCACGCGAACCTGACCGACCCAAACGTCGTCAGCGCAGCACGTTTCTATGCCGCGCTGCTCCATACCGCGCCGCCCCGCCAATCGCCGCGCGGCGTAGACCTGGCCTACCAGGCTGAGACCGCGCGTTTGCGGGAACTCGGGCAGGTGGGTATGTGGCTGAGCGCCGACATATCTCAAGAACAGAACCGCGCAGCATTCGCACCCGCACTCGCGCCGCTGCCGGGTGGCGCGCCGGCTAATGCTGGCATTGTGAATCCAATCGGCCTGTCTATCTCTCCGCGAAGACACAGCACGCCGAGCAATGCTGGCGCTGGCTCAAATTTCTCAGCCAGGAGCCGACGGTGCTGGCTGGCGGCTTCCCGGCGCGTAGTTCGCTTGCGCAGTCGGCCAGTTTCCAGGAGCATGCGCCTGGTGGCGCGGCGAGCGTATTCGACGCCTACCGAACAGCCAGAGCCTCCTCGTCGCCCGACGAGGCTGCTACCCTCGACGCACGACTTGATACCTACTGGCTATTCGACGCAATTAACCAGTCGCTGGATAGCAAAGATCTGGAGCGGGCGCTGGCACACGCGCAGGACGTGACCGAGCGCTATCTTCTGTGCGTTCAGCAAGGCACTGCGGCGCAGGAATGTGCAACGCAGGTTGACCCACAAGGGCATGGCAAAGCCCAAACTCCATGACTACTGTGCGCTCTGTGCCTCAACTCGTATATGCTGGAAAGTAAATAGCAGCCTATTTTGTCTTGTACTTGGCGATCAGCAGTTGGGCCTGCCCGACCAGCGGCGAAGAGGGGTTGCGGTCGATGATGCGCTGCCATGTTTTGATGGCTTCGTCGGTCTGGGGCGGCGCGGTGCTCACCAGGCAGTGGCCCATGCTCAGCAGCACGCGCGCGTCGTCGGGGGCGGCGCTGGCGGCGCGCTCGACTTCGGCCAGGCCCTGACGCACAAAGGTCTGGTCGCCGGTGCCCGCGCCATAGAAGCATGAGCTTGCGCCCATGTCGGCGCGCGCCGGGGCGTTGCCGGGTTCGAGCGCCAGCGCCTGGCTGTAGGCGTTGGTGGCCTGGAGCCAGCGCCCCAGGCGCTGCTGGTAGACCGGGCTTTCGGGGGCTTGCTCGCGCACGATCTGCGCGCTGTCGTACAGCACGTTGCCCAGGTCGATCCAGGCTTGCGCGTTCTTCGGGTTTTGCTCGGCAAAGGCTTGCGCCTGCGGAATGCTCGATTCGTAGATGTCAAACTGCGAGACGGTGGGCGTTGGCGTTGGCGCGGGTGGGCCGCCGCCGCCAGTGACAAACAAGCTGGCGGTGATGATCAGGGCCAGCACGGCTCCCAGAGTCACTGGCAGCGTCAGCCGCTGGGCCAGGCGGCTGGCGGGCCTGGCTGGCGCTGCCCGGCCGGGCATGCTGGGGGCAAGGGTTGGCTCAGCGGAGCCTTTGGCACGCTCCTGGCGGCGGGCGGGCGGCAGCGGGCGGTAGTCGAGCGGTGTGTCGGTGTTGACGACCGACGACTGACGACCAACAACTGGGGATGCCTCCCCCTGCTGCTTGTCACTCGGCTGTTGGGCTGCGCGCTGCTCGGCATCGTAGCGCTCGCGCAGCGTCGGGTCGCGCAGCACGGCGTAGGCGCGCTCGATCGCGTCGCGGCGGGCACGCGCCAGCTCCAGCAGTTCGTCGGCCGCGCCATCGAGCTTGGCCGGGTCGTAGCGCTCGCTCAGCCGCGCATAGGCCGCGTCGATCGCGGCAGCGTCGGCGCGGGGGTGGACTTGCAGGGTCTCGTAGTGGTCCTGAGC
>LJCR01001073.1 GCA_001399705.1 Kouleothrix aurantiaca | reverse complement strand
GCCCAATGATTGGAATATAGGTTTCGTTGGGGTCGAACTCTTGCAGCGCAATAATGTCTTCGCCAAAGAATGTGATTGTGCTCTGGCGGCGCGCTGGTTGTTTTGGTGGCATTGTTCTCTTTCAGTCAGCAGTAGGCAGGTGGCAGTCGGCAGGCGTATGCAATACGCCCCGCTTGCAACTTGCAACGTGCAACTTTCAAACGTGCAAACCTGCAACATTACAGGGTGTAGGTGCCGAACTCACGGCCGATCTCGGCCTCGCCGCTGAAGCCGCCGGCCTGCACTTCCTCGATCGCCTGCGAGGCGCTCATGGTGTATTTCGGGCTGAAATGCACCAGCACCAGCCGCTCGGCCCCGGCTTCGGCGGCGACTGCGCCAGCCTGGCGCGGGGTGGTGTGCCCGGCGAAGGGCTGCGCGGTGGTGGCCTCGTGGATGAGGATGTGCGCGCCCTGCGCCAGCGCCTGCACGCTCGGGCATGGCTCGGTGTCGGCGGAATACACCAGCACGCGCCCGCTCGCGCGATCCTCGAAGCGCAGCGCCAGGCAGGGGCGCGGGTGCACCGTGCTGGCCACGCGCAGGCGGTAGGAATCGCTGCCGAGCGGCACTTCCTGCCCATCCGTCACTTCCACCCACTCGACCTCGACCTGATATTTCTCAAGCGAAAACGCCTCGAAGATGCGCTGGAGCAGCGCAAGCGTGGGCGCATTGCCATAGATCGGCAGGCGATTTTTGTAGCCCGCCAGCGCAAGCTGGAAAATCAGCGCGGGCAGGCCGTTGATATGGTCGGTGTGCGAGTGCGTAACGAACACCCCGCGCAGCTGCAGCGGATCGAGCCCGGCGCGCAAGAGACGCTGGTAGGTGCTGCCGCCCGCGTCGATCAGCAGCAGGCCGTCGGGCGCTTCCCACACCATATGTGTATTTTCGCGATCCTGATCGGGAACGGCGGTGCCAACGCCGAGCAACGTCATTCGTAGCATGGCATGCCTCCTGGCGTGAAATGGTGCGAGGTATGATAGCACACTCGCGGGGCGAGGGGGGACGGAGTGAAGGGATGACAAGATGACAAGATGACAAGATGACAAGATGACAAGATGACAAGATGACAAGGTGAAAGGGTGAAGGGGTGAAGAGCGCAGGTGGTCGGCAGTATGCAACTAGCAGTAGGCACTGAGCTGGGGAACCATCGAACCATTGAACCACTGAACCGTGTAACCTGCAACCTGCAAACCTGTAAACCTGCAACCCCAAAACCTCCGTGCCTCTGTGCCTCTGTGGTGATTTTTCGGTCGTCGGTCGCTCGCTACGCCCCCGCCCCGCGCGTCACCACGACCTCGCCTGCGGCGCGCAGCGCGGCAATGTCGCGGTCGACGGTGCGGCCGGTGACGCCGAGGGCCGCCGCGAGATCGCCAACAGTGGGCTCGGCACCCTGCGCCAGCGCCTCGGCGCAAAGACGGCGGATGCGCGCCTGCCGCTCGGCGGCCTTGCCATCGCGCGAGCGCGTTTCCTGATCTTCGGCACTTTCCAGCGTCCACACCACGTCGGCAAACTCGTCGGCGCGCAACGGGCGGCCGCGTGGCGTGCCCTGGCGGGCCAGCCGCACGCGCACCTGACCGGGCGCGGGCTGGGACGACGCCTCGATCGCGCGCAGCAGGAGCGGCTGGAGCTGGCCGAGCAGGGTTGCCAGGCCGCACTGCTGCGCGAGCGCCTGGGCCTGCAGCAGCATAGCCCGCGCCTCGGCGGGGCGGCGCGCATCGATCAGGAAAGCGCCATGCGCGGCATAGACCACGCTTAGCTCGCTTTCGTAGTTGGCGTGCTGAAGCATGCGCGCGCTTTCGGCAAAGCAGCGCTCGGCGTCGGGGGCTTCGCTGGTGGGGGCAGGCGGCATCCCCGCGCGGTCGGCGGCGCGCGCCTGGCCGAGCAGGCGCAGGGCGATGCCGCGCTGAGCCGGGGCGCGCAGCCAATCGATCAGCACCAGCGCCTCGGTGATCTGCGCCCAGGCAGCATGGAGATCGCCCAGCTTCAGGCTCAGCTCGGCCGTTGCCAGCAGCGCGCGTGTCTTGTTCAAACGGTCGTCGCTGGCGCAGGCGGCGGCCAGCCACTGCCGCGCCTCGGCGTGGCGGCCCTGATCGCGCATGATCGCCCCAAGCACGATTGAGTCGTACTGCGCGGCGGCGGTGCGCCCCAACTCGACATGCGTCTGGTAGACTTCTTCCACCGCCAGCAGCGCCTCGTCG
>LJCR01001072.1 GCA_001399705.1 Kouleothrix aurantiaca | reverse complement strand
CGCCTGGGCTTTGTGAAGCATCGGGGAGTCCTTCCTGTTGAACGGTTTACGAAAGCCCGACCGTGATGGTGTAGTTGTTTTCAAGCAGCACGCCAGCCGTATTTGCCAGCGTCAGCTCCAGCCGGTAATCGCCGGGCGTGTCGGGTGTGAGGCGCAGGCGGTCGATCTCAATCGCCATGCTGTCGGGCGGCAGCGTCAGCGCGCGTTCGGCGCGGGCAACTTCGCCGTGCGGGCCATGCAGCACCGCCAGCAGCGTCAGCGGCACCGGCCGGTGCTCGTCGTTCACTACGTAGACGGGCAGATCAACCGACTGGCCGATCGGGTAGCGGTCGCGTTGGAGCAGCGTAAACGCATACTGCGGGCTGAACGCGGCTTGCATGGCGTAGTAAGATCGCTTGGGCACGCGCCAGTAGTCAATAATCGACCACTGCACGGCTGGGTTCGAATCGTTGAACACGAACGGCAGGATGCCGCCGGTAGGACGGTATTTGTGGAAGCGCAGCCGGTCGATGTAGAAGCGGTTGATCGCGCTCTGGTATTCCTGCGTCATCGCCACCAGATCGGCGAGCGAGGCAGCGGTGCGCCAGGCCAGCCAGTAATCGAACATATTCGGCTGCATGTGGTGGCGCGCGGCGACCTGCTCCCAGTCGATCTTGGAGATTTCGGGATCGAGGAACTTGGCGCAGCTTTCGATGTTTGGGAAGCTCTGCGCGCCAAACTCGGTGATGAAACGCAGGTTGGCGGGCGCAAAGCGCTGCACGCGCTCGAAGGTGCGCAGCTGGCCGTACACGCCGCCATACCAGCCAAAATAGAAGTGCGCGTCGGTGCCTTTGCGGAAGAAGGGCACGGAATATTCGCCGGAGGCGCGCACCACCGGCCGGGTATTGTCGTCCTTCAGCGCGGCTTCCTTGAGCTGCACATCCATCACGTCGCGGTTCCAGTTCCAGATGAACACCGAAATATAGGCGCGCACCATCGCGTACAGCGACTCATCTTTGGTGTCGAGCGCGTAGAGCGGCTCGTTGTGCATGCACCACAGCGCCACCGCGGGGTGGTTGCCGAGCAGGGCCAGCATCTCGCGCACCTGCCGCAGCGCCTCGGGTAATATTTCGCGGCGGTACAGCCACTGCAGCGGGAAATCCTGCCACAGCAGCACGCCCGCCAGGTCGGCGGCCTCGTAGAAGGCGGGATGCTCGACGTGGGCATGCACGCGCAGCATATTCATGTGGCATTCGACGGCGAGCTGCAGGTCGTGGGCGTAGCGCTCGGGCGTCATGGTGGCGATGCGCGTGTCGCCGGGGGCGTAATTATTGCCCTTGATAAAAAAACGCTTGCCGTTCAGGTAGGCGACCCAGTTGCGCATCTCGAAGCGGCGCAGGCCATAGGTGAAGCTGTGCGCGTCGGAAACCGCGCCATCGTACAGCACTTCGAGCGTGATGGTGTAGCAGCTCGGGTGGCCGAGGTCGTGCGTCCACCACGCCTGCGGGTCGCGCACTTCTAACGTGCCAGCAATCGTCTGCGGGCCGGCGGACAGGGCGCGCCGCTGCTCGATCACCTGCACCTCGCCGGCGAAATTCTTGGGCGCGATCGTCCAGCGCAGGGTGACATCGGCGGCGGCGGCAGTATCAAGCGTGGCGCGGAAACGCAGGCCGGCGGCAGTTTCTCCCAGTGTGTCGGTCTGCAGTCGCACCTGCTGAATGCGCGCCGGCCCGGTGCTGATCAGCTCGATCGGCAGCCACACGCCGCCCGGGTTGGTCGTCGGGTCGATGCAATCCCAGTGCGAGAACACGCCGGTGATCATGCGCTTGCCGAGCTTGTTGTGCTCGTCGGGGCAGTCAACCTCCACAACCAGGGTGTTTTCGGCGGCGACCCAGTCGGTCACATCGTATTCTTGCGGGATGAAGTAGCCTTCGTGGCGGCCCAGATCGACGCCGTTAAAAAAAGGCTGCGACCAGTAAAACACACCGTTCAGGCGGAGCCAGTAGCGAGAACCAAGAGCTGAGAACTGAGACCCGCTTGATGAGGCGGCACCTGCTTCTTCAAGAGTGAAGCGCTTGCGATACACCAGCTTGCCGGCGTAGCGTTCGAGCAGTGGGTGCTGCTGCCAGTGGGCCGGCAGCTCTTGTGTGAGCCAGGCGTCGTTGTCGAGCGGGTAGAAGCCCTGGCGGAACGCGTCGATCGGCAGGAGCTGCCACTCGCCGCCCAGGGTCGTGCGTGATGGGAATGTCATATGA
>LJCR01001071.1 GCA_001399705.1 Kouleothrix aurantiaca | reverse complement strand
TCAGTACACAATAATTAGTATTCGCGGGTATGAATTATTGTCGCATTTCTCTGTCTATGTTGTCAACCCAGTATCGTCGGTGTTTTTGTAAATATTCTTTCATATACGAGGGATTGGTATTTTTCGGTCTATATATTGCACCAAACATTGTGTGGTATCAATACGCCCGGATGCAGGCCAGGCACAAAGTATGGGCGCACGCAGGAGATCCAGCCCAGGCAAACAGCTTTGCTGGCCAATCATAGTGAATTCGGCAGAATGCGTATGTGTGCGCACTCTTGAGGGAAGCTGCGCTTGGCCGTGTTCTTCGCCACCCTGTGTGCCGGACTCTACAGTGCGTCGGCGTAGCTGACCAGCGTGCCGGCGCGAATGTAAGAGCACGCTACACACTTATAAAGGCATCCAGCTAGTAGAAACGTCCCCGCAACTCTGCACAAAAGCGCATGGACCTTCGCCGTTCGGGCGGCAGGAACCGCCTCGAAGACAAAGAAACAGTAGCAGTAGCAGAAGACACGAAAATGCGCTACCCTTCTCCCCCGCTCAAGTGGGGAGAAGGGTAGCGCGAAGCGATGTATTATGTTAGCCACTGATACCCAATAATTCCGGCAGGGTAAGTATATTTTTGTACAAATCCATCTGCGCGACGGATTATGTATAGCCGTGTCCGGATCTCACCAAAAATTGCTGGGCCAACTACTGCAACTTTTTCGCTGTCATGCGACCAATGTATGCCCCTAATAGCTTCGGACATTTCGATTTTGCTCGTCGTTTTTGTGACAATGTCCGTTAGAAAAAGCGTAGTATTATCTGAGATATATGCCAACGTGCGACTATCAGGAGACCACGAAAGATTAAACCCCGGAATATAAATCGATGTTTGCGTATTATCTACTAGATTGATTAATTGGCAGTCCCAAGAATCAACTTTCTCCTGAACAAGAATATACTTGCCATCTGGTGACCACGAAAAATCCACACCAATACCCATATCACGTTCTGAACTACCAGTTGGCGCCACCAAATAGACGTGTTGTGCACCTAGTGGCCCTCGCAAAAAGGCAAGTTGGCTTCCATCCGGTGACCATCGAAAGAAATAAACATCATCGATAGTTCTCGTGCGGGTCCGGGTATTCGGGTCGACTATCACCAGGCGTTGCTTTGTTGTATCCTCACCAAATGCAATATACTTTTCGTCAGACGACCAGGCATAAGCAAAAAAACTGCTTGCTGGAATTGTGAATGGCAATTCCCCGGTAAGCGGATGTATGGCCAAACCTTGTGGCTCGTTTGGATACATTACTGCGCGCCCACTTGGCGACCATATTGCAGCTCCTGGGCTTACGACACGCGGTAATAACGTCGTGTGGCTGCCGTCCATGTACAGCAGTTCAAGCGTCTGACCAGTAAGCAGCATTGTAGTACCATCTGGAGACCACTCCGGGAAACCATAAAATCCATCAATAGCACTTTCCTGGCCTGAAAAGTCGCCAGCGCGCACACCAGCGAACCGTGCCTCTTGACCAAGAGACTCAAAAAGATGGCAAGCAATACGCGGATGGTGTGGCGCCCAAATAAAGTCGTTGCAGGCAAAGGAAAGCGTCTGCCCAACGCGAGCGGGCTCACCGACGACTATTGTATCAATATGCCAGTTACCCGGAAGTTTTTGACCTGTCCTCCCTACAAGCACCGCTAAGTCTGGCGTCGGCACCTTGCTTACCATCGGTAAGAAAACACCCACTGGATTTTGTTGTGAGCGTGCCTGAATTGGGAGTAACAATACGCACAATAAGATAGTATACGCGCTGTACAAAAACGCTTTTTTCGCATTACGCATAAACATCCCCCTATTTAAGTCGTTAACTATGAGTAATGACAGTATAGCATAGAGATCTTCTTTTGAATATAACAAATTATATAGCAAACATCTCGTCACAGGCTCTCTTGAGTTTATCAGAAAACACGTTGTAGGAAGACAAAAATAGCGTGACTGCGCGACTTGAACACAAACATAGTAGCTCAAGCATATTTCGCCTCAGTAAATATTTATATACAGTGAGTTATTTCAAGAAGGGCCATTAGCAGGTGGCAGTGGGAGCACAATCTTCTAGTCCATCACTAGAACTGGCTATAAATGTCGATGCAAATACTATAGCATGTCAGCCCATTCGTGCATTTACAACGCGTAGAACTCGCCACTGGTCCACGCGCTGAGCGGTAGCAGCGCCGCGCCATCCC
>LJCR01001070.1 GCA_001399705.1 Kouleothrix aurantiaca | reverse complement strand
CGTTGGCGCGTTCGTCGGCGTGTTCGTCGGCGTATCCGTCGGCGTGTTCGTTGGCGTGCTTGTCGCTGTCGATGTCGCTGTCGATGTCGCCGTCGATGTCGCCGTCGACGTTGCCGTGGTACTTGGCGTTGTGCTCGGTGTATTTGTCGGCGTATTCGTTGGCGTCGGCGTATTCGTTGGCGTCGGCGTATTCGTTGGCGTCGGTGTATTCGTTGCGGTGGCAGTGCTTGTCGCCGTGGCCGTGCTCGTCGCCGTTGCTGTACCGCCAGGAGCAGAGGTTGGCGCAACTGCAGTTAACGACCCGCAGGCCATTGTGATATTGCGTGATGCCTTGGCAGTAATATTTATTTGCGGAATCATGCGCTGGATGAGAGGATCAAGCACCTGGAATGAGTACGTCACTGTCACGGTCACAACTGTTCCAAAGCCAGCCGTCGACGCATTTCCATTGCCATAAGTCAAAGTGGTGTTATTGCGCGCTGATGCTGTATCAACCAGCGCAGGCAGGCGGGCGATCGTTGCGTCTTTAATCGCATCCTGGTCGCTAATGGTCGCGCACGGGCGTACCGCAGCCGCGCGCGCGCCTTCCCGCGCCGCGTTCTGCACCGAGGTATACACAAAGGCGGTATACCCCATTTCAATCGTGCCCAGAATCAGCATGAAAAGGATCGGCACGACAAGCGCAAACTCAACCATGCTTTGCGCTCGGCCAGAATGTTGTCGACGAAAAAGCGCGCGCATACGTTACTACTCCTCACCCATCGACCCTGCAACCCCGTGGTTGGCAATCCGCTCAATACATCTCGTGGTATGATTTAGCGATTTACAAGCGTTACAGAAAGGCACTGTACCCTTATGGAAATTAAATTCACGCCCTGGCGAATGGCCTATATCAGTAATTCCGACTCGCCTGAGACACCTGGCTGCGTGCTCTGCGTGCGCGGTGCCGAAGAACCTTCTCCCGAAAATTTGGTGCTCTACCGTGGCGCACACTGCTACGTGCTTATGAATCTCTACCCCTACAATACCGGCCATCTCATGGTTGTGCCCTATCAGCATACTGCCGACCTGCCCGGCCTCGCCACAGAAGTCGCCGCAGAGCTTTTCGAGCTAACGCGGAAGAGCACCGCATTGCTTCAAACAGCCTTCCAGCCCCACGGCTTCAACCTTGGCATGAATCTCGGCCGTACTGCCGGTGCCGGCATCGATGAGCATCTCCATATGCATATTGTCCCTCGGTGGACGGGTGATGCGAACTTCATGCCAATTGTCGGCGGCACCAGGCTCGTGCCTGAAGCACTCGATCAAACCTACGCTCGTTTACGGCCACTGTTTGAGCGCAATCTGGCGCACTAAGCGAATCTTACTGTGGCACGGGCGTTGCCGCGTTCAGCACACCATTCTGGTCGTTAAGCTCGACAACTGCGGGCTTCAGGCCATCAACTGCGATGTTTTGAAGCTGCAGTGATTCCGCGCCAAGCACTTCTATTGAATAAGCGCCAACAGGGAGCGTTGTGCTTGTCCCGACAATGCCGCGGTATACCTCGGTTCCATTGGCATCAAGCACACGATACGATCGGAGGATCGCTTCCCGGAGCGCAGCGCTAAGCTGCTGGGCGTTTCCTGCATCGAAATAGCTACCGCCACCAGCCTGCGCAACCGCATTCAAGCGATCGGATGTTGCACTATCGACAGTGAAGCCAATAACATCTATCGCCAGGCGTGGATTTTGTGCACGAAGCTGCCCAGCAGTCTGCACCGGGTCAACATTGCAGTTTTCTTCGCCGTCACTCACCAGCACTAATCGCACATCGCCGGAGACATTTTTCAGATCCTCAGCCCCTTGCTGCAGGGAGGTGCCAATCGGCGTTTGCCCCAGATTCGCCGGAAAAATAGTATTAACACGCGCAGTTAATGCGGAACTGTCCAACGGTCCAAGTGGCGCAATCAACTCAATATCATTGCAATCCCCACTGCGGCGATGGCCGTAGGCGCGCAGGGCCACATTGGTAGTTGCGGGCAGCTCTGTCAGCAGGGTATTCAACGCCTGATGGGCAATATCAATACGCCGCTGGTCGCCAATCGTAGCGTTCATGCTGCCAGAAGCGTCAAGGATAATCTCGATATTCTGATTGCGACTGACTGGCTGGCCAGCCACCATGCGCACCGTCAACTCGCCTGAGCCGGGCAGTGGCGTATTGGTCGGCGCAGGTGTGTTGGTTGGCGAAGGTGTATTT
>LJCR01000107.1 GCA_001399705.1 Kouleothrix aurantiaca | reverse complement strand
GCTTGGCGACCTCGAAGGGCAGATGCAGGCGTACCTGAAGGAGTTAGGGCTGGAATAATCGCTGCGGAGCTTCCTGGAAGCTCGAACTGGTAGGCGATTGAATGCAGGTGGCATCCAGCTTCCAGGAAGCTGGCGACGATGCGGCGACGATACGCGCTGCGGAGCTTCCTGGAATCTTGGGTTGGTAGGTGATTGAATGTGAGGAGCGTTCAGCTTCCAGGAAGCTGACGATGAGGCTGGCGACGATGATGCGGCGCAAAGCTTCCTGGAAGCTCGAACTGGTAGGCGATTGAAGGTGGTGTGTGTTCAGCTTCCAGGAAGCTGACGATGAGGCTGGCGACGATGATACGCTGCAAAGCTTCCTGGAAACTCGAACTGGCAGGCGGTTGAAGATGGTACAACCTCCAGCTTCCAGGAAGCTGGCAATGACTGGCGATGATGATGCGCTGCGGAGCTTCCTGGAAGCTCGAACTGGTAGACGATTGAAGGTGGTACAACATCCAGCTTCCAGGAAGCTGGCGACGAATAACGCTGCAACGCAGCGCGCCCGAAGCGAAGATGCAGGCGTACTTGAAGGAGTTAGGGCTATCCTAATGTTTTTACGTCGACTCTTTGGCGAACCAATTGCTCAGCGCGTGCCAAAGGGATGGCGCGTCGATCTTTTGGACAACGTCGGCAAACGAGGCAGTGGTCACACACCAGACCAAGCCCATCCAGAATATTGGAATGGTGGTATCAAATGGGTTTCGCTTGCTGACTCAAGCAAGCTTGATAATGTCTACATTAAGCGCACGGCCAAGCAGATCAGTGAACTTGGCATTCGAAATTCTTCCGCCGTTCTTCATCCTGCGGGCACCGTCGTTTTGTCAAGAGACGCAGGAGTTGGCAAAAGTGCAATATTAGCCACAGAAATGGCTGTAAGTCAGCACTTCATTGCGTGGACATGTGGATCGGAACTACACAACTTGTTTCTTTATTATTGGCTTCAGTTTATGAAACCAGAGTTCGAACGGCAGGCTGTTGGTTCAACCATAAAAACCATTGGATTACCGTACTTTAGAAAGCTAGAAGTAGTTCTCCCACCCCTCGCTGAGCAGCGCAAAATCGCCGCCATCCTCGGCACGTGGGACGCAGCGATCGACCGCGCGGAACGCCTCGTTGCGGCGCTGAAAGCGCGGAAGAAGGGGCTGATGCAGCGGCTGCTGACGGGCGAGGTGCGGTTTACGGGGTTCGAGGGGGAGTGGGAGGAAACTACGATCGGCAACTTTCTCACAGAAAGTCGCATACCTGGTACAAATGGCAAGGTTGCGCGCAAGCTCACAGTCAAGCTATATGGCAAAGGGATCGTTCCGAAAGAAGAAGTTCTCCCTGGCAGTGCTGACACTCGCTATTACAGACGGCAACCCGGACAGTTTATATACAGCAAACTTGACTTTTTGAATGGTGCGTTCGGGATTGTTCCCGATCATCTCGACGGTTACGAAACAACTCTTGATTTGCCAGCATTCGATATTTCTGGCCAAGCCAATGGTAAGTATCTCCTCGAATATGTAACCCGGGAAGATTTTTACAAACGTCAACTGGGATTGGCTCGTGGCGGACGCAAAGCTCGGCGCGTGCCGCCAGATGAATTTTTGCGATTCACAGCACCATTCCCAACTATTGAAGAGCAGGATCGAATTGCTCAGTTTATTGAAGCCGTCGACCGAGAAATCGAAATCACATCAAAACTGCTGGAAGCATATATGAAGCAAAAACGCGGCCTGATGCAGCGGCTGCTGACGGGCGAAGTGCGCGTTGCGGTCGATGGGTGAGCGATGGGGAGCTTCCTGGAAGCTGGGCTGGTAGGTGATTGAAGGTGAGGGGCATTCAGCTTCCAGGAAGCTGGCGATGAATAACGCTGCGAAGCTTCCAGGAAGCTGGGCTGGTAGGCGATTGAAGGTGAGAGGCGTTCAGCTTCCTGGAAGCTGGCAACGATGAAGCGATGAATACCGCTGCGGAGCTTCCTGGAAGCTTAGGCTGGTAGGCGATTGAAGGTGAGAGGCGTTCAGCTTCCTGGAAGCTGGCGATGACTAACGCTGCAAAGCTTCCTGGAAGCTTGTGCTGATAGGAGGTTGAACGTGGTATGGCATTCAGCTTCCTGGAATCTGGCGATGGCTAATGCTGGAAAGCTTCCAGGAAGCTTGGGCTGGTAGGCGATTGAAGGTGAGAGGCGTTCAGCTTCCAGGAAGCTGGCAACGATGAAGCGATGGTGAGGCGTTGCGGAGCTTCCTTACATTATCAATTTATACTATTATTGAAAGCAGTCAGGTATAATTCGGTCAGCCATTATGCCTTCAGAATTGGCTCAATTCGGCAAATGAAGGGAAACACGAAAGGCCCTACAGTGACACTCGCCCCACAGCATACCCAGCTGCCAAGCTTCGATGCCGTTTATGCAACGCTCGCCGCGCATCGCGCCGACCTCGCCAAGCGCTACCACTTGAGCGAGCTGGGCGTGTTCGGTTCGTTTGCGCGCGGCGAACAGCAGCCCGGCAGCGATATCGATGTGCTCGTGGATTTTGAAACGACACCAAGCCTTTTTGCACTGATCGCGCTTGAAGATGAACTGCACAGTCTGCTTGGCCTGCCAGTCGATCTTGCTGTGAAAAGCGCGCTGCGCCCCCACGTTGGCGCGCATATCTTACGCGAGGTCGTGCCAGTATGAGTGCAGCGCGAACCTACCTCGATTATCTCGATGATATCCTGGGCGCCATCGACGATTGCTCTGCGTTTATTCAGGGCATGGACGAAGCGGCATTCCGCGCCGACCGCCGAACCGTCTATGCCGTTACGCGGGCGCTTGAAATCATAGGCGAAGCCACCAAACGTATTCCGCCCGATATCCAGGCGCGCTATCCGGATGTTCCCTGGCGCTTTATGGCTCGCATGCGCGATCGCATCATTCATGGCTACGACACGGTTGACTCTGCTATTGTTTGGCAGACACTTACCACCGACATTCCGCCAACGCGCAGCTTGATCCAGAATGCCGTAGCACAGGAGCGGCGCGCAAGCCAGCCATAGCCGAGGTCGCATGCCATCGACGAACTCCTACGCCGAAGAAATCAGCTCACAACTGCCAGCCGTTCAGCTGCTGATCGCGCTGGGCTGGCAGTATCTCGCGCCGAATGAAGCGTTGCGTCTGCGCGGCGGCAAAGAGTCGAACGTCGTGCTGACGGGCGTGCTCGAATCGTGGCTGCGCGACCACAACGATATCAGCTACAAAGGCCAGCGCCACGCCTTCAGCGCCGCCAGCATCCGCGAAGTGGTCGAGCGGCTGGTCAACGAGCCATTCCAAAGCCTGATCGTCACCAACGAGCGGCTGTACGAGCTGCTCACGCTCGGCACCAGCCTGACACAGACCATCAGCGGCGACCGCAAGAGCTATTCGCTCCACTACATCGACTGGCAGCACCCCGAACAGAACGTCTTCCACGTCACCGAAGAGTTCGTGGTGGAGCGCCAGGGCAGCCACAGCACCCGCCGCCCCGACATTGTGCTGTTCGTCAACGGTGTGCCCTTCGCCGTGATCGAATGCAAGCGCCCCGACCTCAACCTCGGCGGCGACAAGCCGGTGGTCGAAGCCATCAGCCAGATGATCCGCAACCAGAACAACGACGAAATCCCGCACCTGTTCCTCACCACGCAGCTGCTGCTTGCGCTCAGCGGCAACGACGCGCTGTATGCCACCACCGGCACGAAAAAGGAGTTCTGGGCGGGCTGGCGTGAAGAAGGCGCAAGCGACGACGCTGTGCAGAGCTTAATCAACACGCCGCTCGATGCGACCGTGCAAGATACGCTGTATGGCTGGCGGCAGTATGGCCATCTTGCGCGCCAGCATTTCGCTACGCTTGGCGACCGCTTGCCAACCGAGCAGGACCGGTTGGTGTATGCGCTGCTGCGACCGGCACGCCTGCTCGAACTGGCGTATCAGTACATCGTCTTCGACAACGGCACAAAGAAAATCGCCCGCTACCAGCAGTATTTCGCCATTCGCGCAACGATCGATCGGGTCGCGCACCTGAACGCGCAGGGCACCCGCACCGGCGGCGTGATCTGGCACATCACCGGCAGCGGCAAATCGCTCACAATGGTGATGCTGGCTAAGGCATTGGCGCTTCACCCTGCCATCAGCAACCCGCGCATTGTGCTCGTGACCGACCGAGTCGACCTCGACGACCAGCTCTGGCGCACCTTCAAAGCGTGCGGCAAAGCCGTGGCGAAGGCCGACGACGGCAAACATCTCGTGCGACTGGTGACGAACAAACTCAACCAGGGCGAACAGCGGGTCGACATCATCACCACCGTGATCAACAAATTCGAGCAGGCCGCGCGCCAGAAAGTGACGGAGAAGGGCCACAACATTTTCGTACTGGTGGACGAAAGCCACCGCAGCCAGTATGGCGCGATGCACGCCAAGATGCAGCAGGTCTTTCCAAATGCGTGCTTCATTGGCTTCACGGGCACGCCGCTCACCCGCGCCGAGAAATCCACCACCGAAAAGTTCGGCGGCTTTATTCACAAATATCCTATTCGCCAGGCAGTGGCCGATCATGCCGTCGTGCCGCTGCTGTACGAAGGGCGCATTGTCGAGCAGGAAGTTGACAAACAACAGCTTGAACTCTGGTTCGAGCGTACCACGCGCCACCTGACCGATGAGCAAAAGGCCGACCTCAAGCGCAAAATGAGCCAGAGCGAGGCAATCAACGCCACCGAGCAGCGCATCAAGGAAATAGCGTATAACATTGCCCTGCACTACCAGGAAACATTTAAGAGTGATGGATGGAAAGGGCAGGTCGCCTGTGCATCCAAGCGTATTGCGCTGAAATATTGGCGCTATCTGCGCGAAAATGGCATCGACGCCGAGCTCGTGATCTCGCCGCCCGACACGCGCGAGGGCCACAGCGAAGTGGATGAAGAAGCGCCTGAAGTTCAGCGTTTCTGGAAGCAGATGCTTGACCGCTTCGGCAGCGAGGAAGCCTACAACAAAGAGCTGATCAGCTCGTTTGCAAGGCCCGATGGCACCGAAATCCTCGTTGTGGTCGACAAATTGCTGACCGGCTTCGACGAGCCGCGCAATCGGGTGCTGTATATCGACAAGCCGCTGAAAGAACACACGCTGCTCCAGGCGATCGCGCGCGTTAACCGCATCGCCGAGCACAAAGACAACGGCTATATCATCGATTATCGCGGCGTGCTGGGCGAGCTAAACGACGCAATGAACCTGTATGACGCGCTGGCCGAATACGACGCCGAAGATGTGGCCGGAACGCTCACCGATATCAGCGCCGAGATCGCGCGCTTGCCGCAGGTTCATTCCGATGTCTGGGCGATCTTCAGCGGTATCGCCAATCAGCGCGACCGCGAAGCATTGGAACGCCACCTGGAAGACGAAGACCGCCGCCAGCACTTCTACGAGGCGTTGACCGAGTTCGCGCGCGTGCTGAAAGTTGCGCTTTCGTCGGTGCAGTTCTACGAAACCACGCCCGAAGCCCGCGTCAATATCTACAAGAACGATCTGCGCTTCTTCCACCAGCTTCGCCAGTCGGTTAAAGTGCGCTATGCCGAAGCAATCGACTATGGCGACTACGAAGAAAAAGTTCGCAAGCTGATGGATACACATATTCGCGCCACCGGCACGAATGTGATCACGCAACTGGTGAATGTGTTCGACGCCGACCAGTTCGACGCCGAAGTTGCGCGGCTCGACACGCCGACCGCCAAGGCCGACACCATTCTCAACCGGATGAAGCGCACCATCACCGAGCGCATGGATGAAGATCCGGCCTTCTACCGCCGCTTCTCGGAGCTGATCGAGGAAACGATCAACGCCTATCGCCAGGGGCGAATTGATCAGGTAGAATACATGCGTCGGGCACAGGAAGCGCTCGACCAGATGCGGGCGGGCGAGCATCGCGGCCAGCCGCCGCAACTTGCGCGCTACCAGCACGCATCCGCATATTACGGCGCGATTCACGAGCCGTTGGCGACGTTTGGCCTGAGCGACGAGCGGATTGCCGATGTTGCCATTCGGCAGGAAGCCATTATCGAGCAGAATAAAGTGACTGATTGGGCCAATAACCTCGATGTGCAGAAGAAGATTAAGCGCCAGCTCGACCATCATTTCTATGATGTCGAACGAGAAGCCGGTGCTGAATTTGATTTCGATCAGGTCGATGCAATGATCGACCAAGTTGTCGAGATCGCCAAAGCAAGGGATAGCCGCAGTTCATGAGCGAGCAGACGTACCACGTCCAGTACGGCGCAACGACCATTCACTACACCTTGATCTACGCCCACCGCAAAACACTGGCCATCAGCGTTGCCCCTGATCTCAGCGTGTCGGTGAGCGCGCCCGAGCATACCCCGCACCACGACATCGAGGCGCGCATTCGCAAGCGCGCGCCGTGGATCTTGCGCCAGCAGCGCGAGCTGGAGCGCTACCTGCCCCAGCAGCCGCCGCGCCAGTACGTCAGCGGCGAGACGCATCGCTACCTGGGGCGGCAGTATCGGCTGAAGGTGCTCGAAGGGAGCACTGAAGCGGTCAAACTCACACGCGGCTGGCTTCATGTCTGCACCGAGCGCCCAAAAGACACAGCGCATATCAAAGCACTACTGGATGCGTGGTATCGCAAGCAGGCCGAACGGGTGTTTTGCGAGCGGCTCCAGGCCGTGCTGCCGCGTTTCGCGCATCTTGGCGTGGCCGCGCCGAAGCTGGTGATCAAACAACTCGAAGCGCGTTGGGGAAGCTGTAACAATGCTGGTGTTATTACACTTAATCTGCGGCTGATGCAAGTTCCGAAGCAGTACATTGACTACGTGCTTGCCCACGAGCTCGCGCATGTGGTCGAACATAATCATAGTAAGCGTTTCTATGCCCTGCTCGACCGCATCATGCCGGATTGGCCCGAGCGAAGAAGGCAGTTGAATGAGGTGGCGTTGCCGTAAGCTTTCTGGAAGCTGGCGATGAAGATACGCTGCGGAGCTTGCTGGAAGCTCGGGCTGGTGAGCGATTAAATGTGGTACGACTTCCAGCTTCCAGCAAGCTGGCGACGATGAAGATACGCTGCGGAGCTTGCTGG
>LJCR01001069.1 GCA_001399705.1 Kouleothrix aurantiaca | reverse complement strand
CGCCCAGTTTGTGTCGGATGAAGTGACCGACCGCTTCTGCATCGTCGGCACGCGCGACGACCACATCCGCAAGCTGCGCGAGCTGCGCGACGCTGGTGTTGATCAGTTCAACATCTACCTGATGAGCGGCGACGAAGAAGGCACGCTTGAGGTCTATGGCAAGGACATTCTGCCCGCGCTTGGGTAACGGAGTTTGGAAGCGTGGCACGCGTGCGCACTCTTCGATGCGCGCTTCGCGCAACTCAGGATGCGCTTTGGCATGCGCTTCCCAGCTTCGGCCGAACGCGCGGCGCGCCGCACAGCGCAAAAACGTGCTATGCTAGGCGCTACGCTTCAGCAGTTCCGAATCACGCTGTCAGAGCGAAAAGGAGACCCGCATGAGCACACTGATCAAAGGCGGCACGATCGTCACCGCCAGCGACACCTACCAGGCCGATGTGCTGATCGACGGCGAGAAGATCGTCACGATCGGGCACGGGCTGAGCGCCGATACCACCATCGACGCGACTGGCAAGTATGTCATCCCCGGCGGCATCGACGTGCACACGCACCTCGACATGCCCTTTGGCGGCACGGTTTCGTCGGATGACTTCTTCACCGGGCACCGTGCGGCGGCTTTTGGCGGCACCACCATGCACATCGACTTCGCCATTCAGCCCAAAGGGGCCACGCTGCGCGAAACGCTCGATATCTGGCATGGCAAAGCCAGCGGCAAGGCCGCAGTCGATTACGGTTTCCATGTCGCAATCACCGACCTGCCCCAGTCGGTGATGGACGAGATCAAGAACTGCCCAGACTATGGCGTCACCAGCCTGAAGCTGTTTATGGCCTACAAAGGCGCGCTCATGGTCGACGACGCGACGCTGTTCAAGGCCATGCAGCAGGCCGCCGAGCACGGCTTGCTGATTATGGTGCACGCCGAGAATGGCGACGCGATCGACATTCTGGTGAAGGAAGCGATCGACGCCGGCAATCTCGCGCCGAAGTACCACGCGCTGACGCGCCCGCCCGAGCTGGAGGCCGAAGCCACCGAGCGCGCCATTCGCCTCTCGGAAGTGGCTGGCAGCCCGCTCTATGTCGTGCATGTCACCAACGCTGGCGCGATGGAAGCCATCCGCGACGCGCGCGCGCGTGGCCGCAGCAACCAGATCTTTGGCGAAACCTGCACGCAGTACTTCTTCTTCACCAAGGACGACCTGGCGCGCGAGGGCTTTGAAGGCGCGAAGTGGGTCTGCTCGCCGCCCTACCGCGAGAAGTACGACCAGGAAGCCCTGTGGGGCGCGGTCGCCAGCAATGCGCTGCAGGTCGTCAGCACCGACCACTGCCCGTTCTGGTATGAGGGCGGCAAGGACGGCAGGACGGCCGGCAAGGAGCTGGGGAAAGACAACTTCGCCGCCATCCCGAACGGCTGCCCAGGCATCGAAGACCGCATGATGGTGCTGTACACCGCTGGTGTGCGCGGCGGGCGCTTCTCGCTCAACCGCTGGGTCGAGCTGTGCTGCACCAACCCGGCCAAGCTGTTTGGCTGCTACCCGCAGAAGGGCACGATCGCGCCGGGCGCCGACGCCGACGTGGTGGTGTGGGACCCGAACGCGACCTATACGATCACCGCCGACAAGCAGCACCAGAACACCGACTACAACCTGTACGAAGGCATGGAAGTGACTGGTATGCCCAGCGTGGTGCTGTCGCGCGGGCGGGTGCTGGTGCAGGATGGCGAGTGGAAGGGCGAGCAGGGCGCGGGCAAGTTCGTCAAGCGCAACCGCTTCAAAATGTAGCGCACGCTGTTCGCGCCGAACTATGCGGGCGTTTACCACGAAGGCACGAAGACACAAAGGAATTCATGTGCGATAATGAAGCTAGAACATGCGTAGTTGCAGCATTCTGCACCACGACGTCGTGCGATTGCCTGCGGCAGCAAGGTATTTCGATCTATCTGTATCAGGTTTCTGCGCTACGCGCAGAAACCTGATACAGAAAAAGAAAGAGTACCGCTCTGCCGAAGGCTAAAACGCTAACTGCGCAAGGAATACAGCATCACAACGGCACAGTTGTTGCAACACCACTGGCAAACTGAGATACAGCGATGTAAGAGCGCGGTCCGTTTTGCGGGCCGCCTCTTCGCATGTTGGCAAGGAAAGAGAAACCTGTATGCGCGTTCGTGTTGGCTGTGATTTGACGCTGGAATCGTCGGCCGTGACCCCCACCGTTGCGCTGGTGCGCCCGCGCGAGCAGGAT
>LJCR01001068.1 GCA_001399705.1 Kouleothrix aurantiaca | reverse complement strand
CCAAGAGACCCAGTGGATGGCCTGTTGCTTGGAGTAGCGCGTTTTCTCGCCTCGCCGTGTGGACATCACGGCGATGTACTCATCAAAGAGCTGCCGCCGTCGCCCCTCTGGGGTCCTAACAATACGCAGTTTCGCTAGCGTAGCATCTTTGTAGGTCAGCGCGACAATACTAAGCAGTAACGGGCTTTCAATTAACTCCCGAAGTGCCGGGTCGTCGCGTAAGACTAAACGCACCGCTGCCAACTGTTCGCCAGCTTTCCGCAGGTAAAACTCAACGTCCTGCCAGGTGAGCGGCTGGATGACCATCGCACCTTGCAGTTTCAATCTCTCGGAAAGCCGCTCGTATTCTTCAACCCGGCTGCACACTGCTAGCGACACGCCGCGTTCCTGACGATAGTCGTTGATTGCTTCCACACAAGCGTCCTGTTGCTTTGGGGCAACTTCGTCGAGGCCGTCGAGCAAGGGCAATATCGCGTCTGCCTCCACCCACCCAGCCGCGAGCTTGAGGTTCACGTCATAGCGCTGGTTCATCTCGTCGGCAAGCCACTCTTTGAGCGGCTTGCGATTGCTAGCCCACGTCGAAAGGTTGAACACCAGCGGAATTGGATGCTGCGGGTCGTTCCGCGCCCGAGTAATCAGGTCGCGGGCAAGTTCCAGCAGCAAGGTTGTCTTGCCGGCACCGGGAGCACCCAAGATGAGTAGCTTGCCATCGAGGTCATCAAACAATTTGATAACAGGCGTTCCAGTGGGTACCTCGCGTTTGGAGCTGCCTTCTTGCAGAACGCTCCGCCAGGGGTGCTCAATCTTTTCGGGTGCTTGCTCCAATCCTAGCTCTAGGCGCGCAATCTGGTAGAGCGGCTGCTCCAAGACCCCCTTAATCCAAAAGTTCTCAACCTTATCGAGCATCCTGGCGCGGCTGCGCTCATTCAGCGTGCCGCCACCAGCGATGGAACTGGCAGTATTACGGCTCTGCCGATACGCCACCCAAATACTCGCCGCCGTCACGAAGAGCGCCAGCGGCCAGGAGAGCCACAGATACGGCTGCAACGCTGACGGCAACTGGCTGGTAGCGATATTAATAAGCACCGCGCCCAGGAAGGCAAGCACGCCGACGAGGGCCACACTGCGAAACGAGGGGGGCGGGGTTGCTGGTCCTTGGGCGATGGTCTGGTGCTCGATGTAGTTGCCACCCTGCGTGTTGACCGTGCGCTTGTCGCCCATCACCTTGTCGCCACCAACCTTGTCGCCCATCACAACGTCGCCGGCCGCGCGCTGGACAGACTCAGGCAGTGGCGGAGCCTCGTCGTTTGGGTCGTCCTCAACCGGCACACCCTCAGCACGGAGCAGTCTCTTGATACGCGCGATTTCTCGGCGCGCTTCAGCAAGGGTGTTGGCCGTTTGTGGCGGCGCAAAGACTTCACCGCCGAACTGGGCGGCCTGCGCTACGAGGTGGCTCGCTGTGCGGCGGTGCGTGTCGAGGAGGTCACGTTGTTGGGCGATGGTTTCTTGGTCGAGCATAGGTCTATTTGGGCGGAGGCTGGTTAGCGGTAGCATCGCACGTGGAAAGGTCTATGTCAAGAGGTACGCAAGCTGTTGCCGACACGAGAGGGACGTTACCTATTGCCTCATCAAGTTGGTAGTCTCGCAGGAGCAGCGGTGCGCCTGGGTGGAGGTCAGGCTGGATTAGGGTCGCCTGCTGGAATGGCCTCGTCGCCTGGCGGGACTTGTACCCACTCTGGTAGTTGCATAGGCCCAGAGGCCATCTCGTTGTTATCTATTCGCTCAAGAAAGCGCCGAAACTGATGAACTTCCGCCTTATTGGTAGCCATCATATATCGTGATGCGAAGCTCTCTAATTTGGTTTTGGCTATACTTGATAACTGACCCTCAAGAATAGAAATAGAGGTATCTGGATGCAGTCGAAACGCCTTGAAAACAAGACGACACGCTTCGAGTTCTTCCATCAGCAAATGCTTATTGGCCGCCGGCATCCCTTTGTTAAGAGTTACTAGTCGGAGGCTGAGAAGTGTTTCCTCAACGAGCGCCGCTCTTACTGCCTGCTCTAGTTCTTGAGCACGCTCAGGCGATAATCCAATACGCAGCCGCTCGCGTTCTATAGCTAAGTGCAAAGATATGGATCATGTGGTACGATCAGCAGCATGAAAGCATATTCAACCGATTTGCGCGAGCGCGTCCTGGCCGCCCACGCGCGTGGCCTGTCTCGTCGCGAACTGATCGAGC
>LJCR01001067.1 GCA_001399705.1 Kouleothrix aurantiaca | reverse complement strand
CGATTGTGCCATCCAGCAGGTGCGTCTTCGGGCCGAGCTGATTGGCGTTCCCCAGCACGCACGAGCGCAGCACCGCGCCAGCACCAATCTCATTCCCTTCCCAAATCACCGCCCCTTCGATCACCGCGTCGTTGCCAATGGTGGTGTTTGCACCAACGACTGTCGGGCCAATAACCCGCGCCCCCGCACCGATCGTCACGCCAGCTCCAAGGACCAGCGGCCCCACCAGCTGCGCCGACGGGTGAATGTCTACATCGCCCTCGGCCCACACGCGCTCGGCCACTGGTTTGCCGCGAAACTTGTATTTCACCTTGCCGATCAGAATGTCGTGGTGCACTTCGAGGTAGGCTTGCGGCTTGCCAACGTCGGTCCAGTAGGCATTCGACGGGTAGCCGAACATGGGGTCGCTGGTTTGCAGCATCACCGGGAACAGGCCGCGCTCGAACATGTAGTACTGTGCTGGCGGCACGTAGCGAAACACCTCGGGCTCGAGGATATAGGTGCCGGCGTTGATCATGTTGGTGGTGATGTCTTCTGGGCGCGGCTTCTCAAGAAAGCGGCGAATACGCCCGTCGGTGTTGGTTTCCACCAGGCCAAACGCAGTCGGGTCTTCCACTGGCGTCAGCGCGATCGTCAGCTTGCTTTGGTTCTCGCGGTGAAATGCGAGCATCGCGCGCAGGTCGAGGTCGGTCATCACGTCGCCATTGAAAACAAACGTCGTGTCGTCGAGCATGTGCTCGACATTTTTGACCGCGCCGGCTGTGCCGCGTGGCTCCGGCTCTTCGACAATATGCACCTTCACGCCCAGGCGCGAGCCATCGCCCAGCGTCTCGCGAAAGCGCTCGGCGAGGTATTGCACCGCCAGGATCACCTCGGTGATGCCCTGATCGCGCATGTTTTCAATCATATGCTCGATGAACGGCTGGTTTACAAGTGGAATCATCGGCTTTGGCGTATTACACGTTAGTGGGCGTAAGCGCGTTCCCAAACCGCCTACAAGAACAACAGCTTTCATAAAAAACCTCCACAATTTAGGCTACATTGAAAGTAAAACGTGAAGCGCACCGCCGCGAAAAATAAGGAGGCGATGGGCCTAATGAGCACGAAGTATTGTTTGATACTGGCCGCGCCAGTATGCCAGCACATCGGCCAGCGTTTGCTCAAGCGGGATCTGCGGCTCCCACCCGGTGTGAGCGTGGAACAGGTCGTAATCGCTGACGACCCGTGGAACATCGGAAGGCCGCATTCGGGCTGGGTCCTGCTCGATACGAATCGAGGCAGTGCTCAGGCTCAGCAGAATATCGAGCAGGTGGTGCAAGCTCACACAGCGGCCCGAGCCGATATTATAAGCACAAGGCACCTGGCCGTAGCTCGCCGCAAGGGAATAAGCGCGCGCAATGTCGCGCACGTCGGTGAAATCGCGCTCCGCAGTGAGGTTGCCGACCTGAATACATGGCGCCTGGAGGCCAGCCTCGATCCGTGCGATCTGTGCGGCAAATGAGCCAACCGCAAAACGTTCGCCCTGGCGCGGCCCAATATGGTTGAACAGACGTAACCGCACAGTGCGCAGCTTATGGCTGATATGGTATTGGTACGCCAGCAGGTCTTGCGCAGCCTTGCTAACAGCATAGGGGTTGACCGGCCGAAATGGGGTGCGCTCGGTCAAAGGCAGGTCGGATGGCTCGATATAGCCATAGATTTCGTTGCTGGTTGCAATAACTAGCAGCGGGTTTTGATTGCTTTGAATCACTGCCTGAAAAAGGTTCAATTGCGTCGTGATATTTGTTGTTAATGTTCCAGCGGGATCTTGAAACGACTGCGGCACATTTGACTGGGCTGCCAGGTGAAAAATGACGTTGGGCTGAGCGAGCGCTAGTACCGCTTCCAGCGGCGCTACGTTGCTCAGATCGCATGCTTCGATCCGCACGCGGCCACGCAAGCCTGGCACTGCAAGTTCGGCCTGGCGTGCAACACCCCATACCTCCCACTCGTCACTGGCAAGGAGATATTCGGCCAAATGGCCACCAACAAATCCATTGATGCCGGTAATGAGTGCTCGCATATAGCGGTACTATAGCGGAAACCCTATGAGCGTGCAAGTAACAGGCCATAGTGTTCCGCTAACGATTTCGACATTTATTCACAATCAATGATGGGCTGTCGTTGTCTCTTATACACACCT
>LJCR01001066.1 GCA_001399705.1 Kouleothrix aurantiaca | reverse complement strand
CGAAGAACCGCTCGAGTCGAACATCTCGTCCTCGCGCCCGGCGCGCAGGCTTGCGACCTCGCCAAGCTGCCCTTCCAGCGCATTAACAATCGCTTCGAACACAGCCAGGCGCGCAAAGCGGCGGCTGGTGGCGGGCAGGATCAGTCAGGGCGCGTAGGGCATGTCGGTGCGTGCGGCCATGTCCTCCACCGCGGCGTACACCTTCTTATAGTGCTTGTTCTGCCAGCGGTCTTCGTCGGTGATCTGCCAGGCGGTCAGCGGGTCGGATTCGAGCTTGCCGAAGCGGTGCGACTGCTCCTTTTTCGAAATATGCAGCCAGAACTTGAGGATGATCGCGCCGTCGTCGGCCAGCTGCCGCTCGAACGCGACAATATCTTCGCAGCGGCTGCGCCACTCGGCCGTTGGCGTTTTCTCGGCCGTGCGCGCGGCCAGCACTTCGCGGTACCACGAGCGATCAAACAGGGCGAGCTGGCCGTAGCTGGGCACCTTCTGCCAGAAGCGATACAGCCATGGGTACATCGTCTCGTAGGTGCGCGGCGGTGTGATCGGGTGCACGCGCAGCACGCGCGGGTCGAGCCGGCTGGTGAGCAGGCGGATCGTGCCAACTTTCGAGGTGCCGGCCCAGCCTTCGAACACAACAATCGCCGGGCGGCGCACTTCGAACAGCGCCTGCTGCAAATCGTACAGGCGATCCTGGTAGTCATTCAGGCGCGCTTTATAGTCGTGCTTCTCGATCGTGCGATTAAGATCGATCTGGTCGAGCATGGCAGCTCCTTGCAAGTGGGGAACGGTGGCGGCATTATAGCATGCCTGCCCGCTGCACCATATGGGCTAGCACGTAGTGACGCCAGAGAACTATAGGAATACGTCGCATACTGTGCTATAGTCCTTGCAAAACGCATTGTTTAGAGGAATAGGGAATGGATGAACAGCAGCAGCAGGCACATCTTCAGCAATTTCTTCGTTGGGTCATTCCGATTATCGGGATTTTTGTTGTTATTTTCGGTCTGCTCTTCGCGCTACGGCCCGAGTCGCAGTTTATTTTCAATGCGCTGATTTCGCTTGGCACGCTGGTAGGGTTTGTTGGCGCGCGCGCCTTGCTTCGGCGCGGCCAGTTTCAAAGCGCGGTGATGATTGCGTGCGGGATGCTGCTGGCGCTGCCGCTGGCGGCCACAATTATTTCGCCGCACCTCAGCGTTGTGAATAGCCTGCTGCCGCTGATCGGCGCAATTCTGGCGGTACAGTATATGCGCGGGCCAGCGCTGCGCACTCTGCTGCTGCTGGGCTGGGTCACAATGATGCTGGTGCCGATCCTGGGCGCGCTGCTGCCAAGCGCTGTTCAGGTAACGCCCGAGATGATGTTTTCGGTGACGCTCAGCTCATTTGGCGCGATCGGCGGCGTGATCCTGCTCTTGCTCTGGCAGCTCAGTCGCCGCTTCGGCGCGATTCTTATGCAGCTGCGCGGCGCCAACCAGGAATTGCAGGCCACGCAGGGCGATCTTGAACATCAGATCGCGGCGCGCACCCACGATTTGCAGCAGGCGCTTGGCGCACTGCAAACCCGCGCCGACGAGCAGCAGCAGCTGCTGAACGAGCTGGCGCAGCAGCGGGCGATCGTGCGCGAGCTGAGCGTGCCGGTGATCCCGGTCAGCCAGGGCACGCTGGTGATGCCGCTGGTGGGCGCGTTCGACGCCGAGCGCCTGCATAATGTGCAGGAACAGGCGCTGCAGGCGATCGAGCGCTGGAGCGCGCATCTGCTCGTGCTCGACATAACGGGAGTGCCGCTGGTCGATAGCCATGTGGCGCAAGGGATTTTGACCGTGGTGCAGGCCACGCGCCTGCTCGGCGCAGAGACGGTGCTGGTGGGTATTCGGCCCGAGGTTGCGCAGACGATGGTGGGGTTAGGAATCGCGCTGCCGGGCTTGCGCACCGCCAGCAGCCTGCAGGCCGCGCTCGCGGAGTAGACCATAATACGCCACAGAGAACACAGAGGCCACTGAGAAGGCGCGAATTTTGATCCTTTGTACCTTCGTGTCTTCGTAGTTAGGTTTCTTCCAGCGGCGATCACGTGCTGTGGTCGCCGCTCGCGTTTTGCTGCGTGGCGTGCCAGCGCGCGTAGATAATACGGCTGAGCACCCGGTGCACCTCGCTTGGCGTTGGGCCAAGCGCGCGCACAAGCAGGCCAGCGCCGTTGGGCAGCACCGTCGCGCCCATTCCTGGCGGGGCAGCAGCATGGAGCTCGCT
>LJCR01001065.1 GCA_001399705.1 Kouleothrix aurantiaca | reverse complement strand
CCCGCCGTCTTTGTGCTTGCCACGCGAGCGCTGGCGCTAGGCCGGCGTTGGGTACGATTCTTCCGTCTCGTCGTGGATCGAGACGTGGTTAGTTTCCTTCAGGAACAGCATGCCGATGATAAAGGTCATCGCGGCGACGCCGATTGGGAACCACAGGCCGGCGAAAATGTTGCCGGTGCTGGCGACCAGCGCGGTGGCGATAAAGGGCAGCCAGCCGCCGAAGTAGCCATTGCCGAAGTGGTAGGGCAGCGACACCGAGGTGTAGCGGATCTTGGCCGGGAAGGACTCGACCAGGAAGGCGGCGATCGGGCCGTACACCATAGTGACGAACAGCAGCATCAGGAAGATCAGCAGCGTGATCACGACGGTGTTGGGGTTGGCTGCCACGGCCGGCGTGACGACCTTGCCAGCGGCGTCCTTCACCTCGGGCGTAATCGCGCCGGCGGCCGACTGGATGCCCAGGAAGATCGGGTACAGGAAGATCACGGCGAGCAGGTTGCCGGCCATCATCACTTTCTTGCGGCCGATCCGGTCCGACAGGGCGCCCATGACTACGAAGAAGGGCATGCCGAGCAACAGCGCAACCGCAACAATCGTGTCGGCGGTAGTGGCGTTGATCTTGAGCGCGCTCTTCATCCAGGTGTTGACATAGAACTGGCCGGTGTACCACACCACCGCCTGGCCGGCGGCCGCGCCCAGCAGCACCAGGAAGAAGGTGCGCCAGCTGCGCGCCGTGCCGAAACTATCCTTGATCGGCGAGGTCGAAGTCTTGCCTTCGCTCTTCAGTTTGGTGAACAGCGGCGACTCTTTCATCTTCGAGCGGATGTAGACCGAAACGCCCACCAGGAAGATCGACAGGATGAACGGAATGCGCCAGCCCCAGTCGTTGAACGTCGCCGTCGGCATCGAGCCGCGCACGATCAGGATGACCAGCAGCGAGACAAACAGGCCCAGTGTTGCCGTGATCTGGATGAAGCTGGTGTAGAAGCCGCGCCGGTTGTCGGGCACGTGCTCGGCAACATACACCGCCGCGCCGCCATACTCGCCGCCCAGCGCCAGGCCCAGGATGATGCGGATGATCACCAGGATTGTCGGGGCGAGAATGCCGATCGAGGCGTATGTCGGCAGCAGGCCGATCAGCGTCGTCGCGCCACCCATAATCAGCAGCGTCACGAGAAAGGCATACTTGCGGCCAACCAGGTCGCCAATGCGGCCGAAGACCAGCGCGCCAAACGGGCGGGCGGCAAAGCCGGCACCAAAGGTTGCGAGTGTTGAGAGCAGCGCAGCAGTTGGGCTTTCGGTGGGGAAGAACTTCAGGGCGATTACGGTCGCCAGGCTACCAAAGATGTAGAAGTCGTACCATTCGATCATTGTGCCGAGCGCGGATGCGAGGATGACCTTCCAGATGCTCCGCGTGTCGACTGCGGTGCTGGGCGCGGCGGCTGTCATCGTAGCCATAGATGTTTCTCCTTTGAGCTTACGGCTGTGCGTCACTGCGTCGCTGAGTGCGCGTTCTCACGATGGTGTGGGGCCTGCGTCGTTAGGCGGGTGCTGCGTACGGGCGAATACGGTTGCGTTCTCCTCCTTTTGCGTTACGCAATGGGTACGCCAGTGGCGGCCTGGCCGCGCTCGCGCAAACAGTGGGCGCGGGCATGCTGGCGTCCAGGTTTTTTGCCGGCTTGCAGCGGCAAATGCCTGCGATATTGTGCCGTCGTTCAGGGTAGTTCGTGATGCTCGTATAGTAGGGCCCGATTGTCAAGCCCGATCAAGATTATGGTGAATTTTGTGTAAATATTACGGGGGCTGTGCAGGGGTATTCTCGGCACTGTAGTACGGTTTGGGCCGCCTTCTGTAAAGTTTCTGTAAAGATCGGCGTAGGTGTATGCAATCAGCGCAGCGATTCGACCAGCGCCTGCGTTTCGGGCGAGGGCGGCGGCGTAAGCTTGCTCACCACGATTGTCACCAGAAAATTCACTGGCACGCCAAATACGCCCGCTGCCACATTCGTGATACCCAAAACATTGAAGCTGGGGTCGCGCGCGTTCAGCAGCATGTAGGCAAGGGTGACCAGCAGGCCAGCGATCATGCCGGCCATGGCGCCGCGGCCATTGGCGCGTTTCCAGAAAATGCCCAGCACCAGGATGGGGAAGAACGTGGCGGCGGCGAAGGAAAAGGCCCACGCCACCAGCTGCACGATCAGCGGCAGGCGGCGCGTGGCGGCAAACGCCGCTACCACCGCCACCAGGA
>LJCR01001064.1 GCA_001399705.1 Kouleothrix aurantiaca | reverse complement strand
TCGCCACCTCGCTATCCCAGTCGGCCGGGTCGGGGCTTTCGTCGGGGCCGGTCAGAAACAGCTCGTAGCGCGACACAAAGCCATCGCCGCCCGGCGCGTCGAAGCGATCCCACTTCAAGCCCTGCGCCTCGGCCCACTCGATCAGCACCCCGTTTGCGGGAATGCCGTTTGCTACGCCCGTGTAGACCAGCGAGGCGTAGCGCCCGGCCGGCAGCTCGCCCGCACGCACGCGCTCGTCGCCTTCCACCGCCCCCGCCACTGGCACGCCAATTTCGATATCCATCAGCGCTTCCATGTTGATCACATAGAAACGCATGAACGGCGGCCCAGCGGGCGCGATGCCGCGCTGCCCCAGCCAGCCAAACGTTTCGCCCAGCAGCTGCGGCACCAGCCCATCGCTGATGGCGCTCATCGGCACCTGCGTGCGAATGCCTACGGTTGGCTGCGCAGCGCGCTCATCCACTTTTGGCTCAGTGATTTTCATTACTTCCATCCTTTCGGTTCAATCGGGTACTGAATTTCCGTGATGTACGAGGGATCGTCCTGCCGGATCGGCGGCGCGTGGTACAGGTTCAGCTCGCGGTCCGGCCCGGCGACGCGGTAGCCATTGGCCGCCACCCAGCACAGCACCGCCTCGTGCGCCGCGCCAATCGTGGCGTAGGAGCCGTGGTGGATGGTTGCCGCCACCATGACTTCGGGCAGCTCGCAGACCTGCACGCGCCCGCTGGGCGGGATTGGGCAGCGCAGCATAAACGCCGCCGCGGCCTCCACATCGCTGTCCTTGAACTCGCTGTCGTAGCACAGCACCAGCGTTTGCCCGCCGCGCTCGGGGGCCGGCGCCAGCGCCTTTTCCACGTACGGGCGAATTGCCTCGTACACCTCGCCAAACAAGCCGCCCACCGCGCTGTGGTTCGGCAGAACCGCCCGCACCGACGCGATCAGCAGCGGCTCCACGCGCTTCACAATCACGTCGTAGCCCGGCAGCTCATCCTCATGCTCGATCTGCTGCAGGCGCGCTTCGACCTCGAGCAGGCGCGCCTGCGCGGCCGCCAGCTCCTGGCTGATCTGCGCGTGGCGCAGCCGCAGCATACCGCGCATCTGCTCGGGCGAAATGCCCGCGTCGAGCACGGCAGCGATCTGATCAAGCGAGAAGCCCAGACCCTTCAGCGCCAGAATGCGGTGCAGGCGCGGCAGCTGGCTGGTGGGGTAGAGGTAGAGCGCGCGGTTGCCTTCTTCGCCGCCGCCGCTCATCTCGTCCAGCGTCGTCAGGGCAATGCCCACGATTGGCCACTCCACCAGGCCAAGCACCACCAGCACAATCGCGCTGACCACGAGCGGCACGCTTGGCAGAATGCCCTGCGCAATCGCGCGATCGAGCACCAGCAGGAGCGCGGGCGGCAGCGCCAGCATCACCGCCGTGCCCGCCAGCCCAAGCAGGCGGCGCGTATCGGCCTTGGTGGTCGTTTCGTCTTCGCGCGCCTCGGCCACCAGCTTGTCGATGGTGGCGCTGGAGCGGAAGCTCAGCAGCAGCATATTCGAGCGCGCATCGCTTTGCAGAATAGGCTGCGAAGCCTGCGCGGTGCCTTCGGCGTGGCGCGTCACTTCCAGCAGCACGCGCTGCAGCACCTGCTCGAAATTCGCCAGCGCCGACGTGACCAGCACGCCGGGCGTAAAGCTGCCCTCGTAGATCAGGCTGCTCAGCCGCTTGGCGGCGGGTAGCCCGCGCCGCGCCTGGATGAGCACGATCCGGCTTTCTTCCGAAAACTCGGTAACCTTGATCGAGCTGATCGCCGCCCACGGCACCACCAGCCAGCGCCCGAAATGGCGCACCGCCAGACCCTCCGAGCGCGCCTCCAGCGCGGGCAGCAGGTTCCACACGGCCGCAATCACCCAGAGCATAATCAGCAGCAGCAGGTGCGCGGCCACCAGCAGCCACCAGTTCGCCGGCAGCTGGTAGAGCGTCAGCCGGTCGAAGACCGGCATGGTTTGCAGCGCCGGGAAGGTCAGCGCCAGGAAGGTAAGCCAGTAGATGGCGTAGCGAACAAGCAGGGCCAGCACCAGCAAGCGCCCAACCCAGCTAAACAGCATCTGGATGCGGCGCGGGTAGGTGCCGCCGATGGGCGCCGAGCCGGCCACATTCGGAACAGGCGTGGCGACCGGCTGGCCGGCATCTTCGGTTTTGCTGCGCCGGCTGAAAAACGATGCCGGGCTCAGCACCAGGCGAAATAGCGGCGACGAGGCTTCTTCC
>LJCR01001061.1 GCA_001399705.1 Kouleothrix aurantiaca | reverse complement strand
CGCGGCACAACGGGCCTTCATCCCACGCTCGATTCGTTCCTTCGTGGCTGCACAGCACTCTTATGCCAAAAAGACAGAAAGCGACCTGCGAGATCGAGGCGAACATGCGAACTGGGACGCGCCCAACTATAAGTGTGCGAAATATTTACGCCTATTTCCTCACCTGTGCACATCATGCGCAACCAGCGCGCCATAACGTACGATGGCCGGCGTAGCAGCCGCAACGACTCGTGAAAGGCAGCGTATAGCCATTGGCGCGTATGCCGTTCGTGCTATTGTACCAAAACTCCTGTAAATGCGCAGAGCGTGCGCGAAGTGCGGAGCTAAGCCGCAATGGTGCGAGTCGCGCTGCTGCGGCGGGCAGGCCCAGAAGGCTTATGCGTGCTTTCCAGACCTGCCCGCGTTTGGTTACCCTACGCCTGATCTACCCGACGCTCACCGTCTGACCAAGTGCGACGGCCTCCAGCGTCGGCTGGGTGCCGAGCTTGCGCCCCAGCGCGTGGATGACGTCGGCCACGATCGCAACGACATGGTCGGCTTCTTCCTGCGGGATGTTGAGCGGCGGCGCAAGCTGGATCACCGGGTCGAGCCGGTCGTCGGCACGACAGATCAGCCCGCGCTGCTTGCACTGGTCGGAGAGCCAGGCCATGAGGTTAGGCTCTTCGAGCGGCGCGTTGCTGGTGCGGTCGTGCACGAGCTCGAGCGCGAGGAACATGCCCATGCCGCGAATATCGCCGACGTTGGGGTGCTCGCCGACGGCGGCGCGCAGCTCGCGCAGCATGTAATCGCCCATGGTGGCGGCGCGCGCCGGGAGCTGCTCGCGCTCAAGGATGGCGAGGTTGGCGAGCGCGGCGGCGCAGCTGGCGGGGTGACCACCAAAGGTGATGCCGTGCATAAATTTCTCGCCCTCGCCGCCCAAAAACCCGTCGGCAACTTCGGGCCGCACCAGCACTGCGCCGAGCGGGGCGTAGCCCGAGGTGATGCCCTTGGCGCAGGTGATGATGTCGGGCACGACGCCGAAGGCGTTCACACCAAACCAGTGGCCCACGCGCCCAAAGCCGCAGATCACTTCGTCGGCGATCATCAGGATGCCGTAGTGATCGCAGATCTGGCGCACGCGGCGCAGGTATTCGGGCGGGGGCACGATTGCGCCGCCGCTGTTCTGCACCGGCTCCATGATGATTGCGGCAATTGTTTCGGGGCCTTCGAACTCAATCAGGCGCTCGATTTCGTCGGCGCAGGTGTTGGTGCACTGGGCGTGCAGCGCGCAGTAGCTGCAGCGGAAGCGGTGTGGCAGCGGCACATGGCGCGCGCCCGGCACAAGCGGGCCGAAGCCGTTGCGGATGCCCGTCAGACCATTCACCGAGAGCGCGCCCATGGTGGTGCCATGGTAGGCGACGCGCCGCGAGATGGTTTTGTGCCGTTCCGGGAAGCCGCGCCGGCGCTGAGTGGCCTTGGCGAGCTTGAGCGCGGTTTCGACGGCTTCGGAGCCGCCGCTGACAAAGAATGTGCGGGTTTTCGACCCCATCGGGCTGATGCGGGCGAGCTCGCCGGCAAGCCGGATCTGCGGGGCGCTTGGGAAGGAGAAGGGGGAAACAAAGGCGATATCCATCAGCTGGGCGGCCATCGCGTCGACAATTTCGCGGCGGCCGTAGCCTGCGTTCACACAGAACAGGCCCGACAGCGCGTCGATGTACGCGTTGCCGTCCTGATCCCATACGCGCGACCCTTCCCCGCGAACGAGGATCGTCGTGGGCCGCGCGGAGGTACTGGCGGTGTGCCCCATCTGAAAAAAGTGCAGCCAGACATTGTCGGCGAATGTCTGCTGCATGGCCGGATCTACGGGAAGCATGGTTGTCTCCTTTAAGGCAAGAGTATATTTGGATGCTCAGTAGGACCGTTCATTCGGCTCTGTACGCTTGCGTGCTGCCCCCACCGAGCGAGAAAGGGGCAGGGCGCGCTCAGTTGCGGTTTGTCTGGTCGGGTGAGATCCTCCTTCTGTGATGCCTTTTGGAGATGCTTCCGTCGATTTACGATTGGCGATTTACGATTTACGAGTGCGAGTAACGCTGCAAACTTCGCAAATCTTTCACGTCGTAAATTCAAAAACGAGCATATTTCAAGGAGCGCGCCGCTGGAAGGCGTCACCAGCGGTTCGACCTGGGAACTTGCTTCGGCGCTGAAGCAGGGTGAAAATCAGGCGTCGCCTCCGTCCCAGGCCTGGGCAACGACCCAAGGGGCTGTACGTACC
>LJCR01001062.1 GCA_001399705.1 Kouleothrix aurantiaca | reverse complement strand
ACTTCGTGAAGCTGATGTTTGGCTTCAAGCTGCGCGATGTCGATTGCGATTTCCGCCTCATCCGGCGCGAAGCGCTCGACGCGATCGAGCTTGAGTCGCCCGACGGCACGATCTGCCTGGAGCTGGTGAAAAAGCTGCAAGATGCCGGCTTCCGCTTTGCCGAGGTGCCGGTGCATCACTTCCACCGCAGCTATGGCAAAAGCCAGTTCTTCAACTTCCGCCGGCTCAGCCGCGTGCTGCCGCACGTGGCCTGGCTGTGGTGGAAGCTGGTGGTGCGGCGCGAGCACCTGAAATCGCCAAAGGCCCGCGGGCACAAGGTGAAAGTGTAAGTGGCGGCAAAATACGGGTACGCAGCCCGCGAGCAACGCTATGAATGATTTCGCAGCCTCTTTCGATGGCGCGCAGGTGCTGATCACCGGCGGGCTTGGCTTTATTGGCTCGACGCTGGCGCACCGTCTGGTTGCGCAGGGCGCGCGCGTCACGCTGGTCGATTCGCTCATCCCGATCTATGGGGGCAATCTGCGCAATATCGCCGGCATCGAAAACCAGGTGAACGTCAACATTGCCGATGTGCGCGACCAGTACTCGATGGACTACCTGGTGCAGGGGCAGGATTACCTGTTCAACCTGGCCGGCCAGTCGTCGCACATGGACTCGATGCGCGACCCCTACGCCGACCTCGACATCAACTGCCGCGCGCAGCTTTCCATCCTCGAAGCCTGCCGCAAGCACAATTCCAAGCTCAAAGTCGTGTATACCTCGACGCGCCAGATCTACGGCAAGCCCGATTTTCTGCCCGTCGACGAGCGCCACCTGCTGCACCCCACCGACGTCAATGGCGTGAACAAGATGGCCGGCGAGTGGTACCACATTGTTTATAACAATGTGTATGGCATTCGCGCCTGCGCGCTGCGGCTCACCAACACCATTGGCCCGCGCATGCGCGTGAAAGACGCCCGGCAGACCTTTCTGGGCATCTGGATCAAGCAGCTGATCGAGGAGGAGCCCATCCAGGTTTGGGGCGACGGCACGCAGATTCGCGATTTCACGTATGTGGACGATTGCGTGGACGCGCTGCTGATGGCGGCCGCGTCGCCCGCCGCCGACGGGCAGATTTTCAACCTCGGCAGCGATGAGACGATCAACCTGCGCGACCTGGCGGCGCTGCTGATCGAGATCAATGGCGCGGGCAGCTTCGATGTCATTCCCTTCCCCGCCGACCGCAAGCCGATCGATATTGGCGACTACTACGCCGACTATCGCCTGATTCAGGGCCGGCTGGGCTGGCGGCCGCGCGTGGCCCTGCGCGATGGGCTGCTACGCACGCTGGAGTTCTACCGCGCCGAGCGCGAGCATTATTGGTAGCGCGAAGAAGCAAGAACCGAGAACGACGTCCTGAGTAGGCCGAAGGCTGTATCGAAGGGCGAGAACCAAGAACCACAGAACCGCAGAACCAAGAAACGAACGTGTGAGGCGCATTCGCCTGCGGCAAGGATAGAAATTTATGCCCTCAATCCCGATTGGCGACCTGAAGCGCCAGTACGAAGCAATCAAGCCCGAGCTTGACGCCGCGGCGGCGCGCGTGCTGGCGAGCGGCTGGTATATTCTTGGCCCCGAGGTGCGCGCTTTTGAAGAAGCGTTCGCGGCCTACTGCGGCGCGTCCTACGCCATCGGCGTGGCGAACGGCACCGAGGCGCTCTACCTCGCCATGGTCGCGCTGGGCGTTGGGCCGGGCGATGAAGTGATTACCGTCGCGAATGCCGCTGTCTACGAACCGCTGACGATCCTGCAAACCGGCGCGCGCCCGGTATTCGTGGATGCCGACCCGCGCACGCACACGCTCGACCCGGCGCTGCTCGAAGCCGCGATCACGCCGCGCACGCGCGCGATCATGCCGGTGCATCTGTATGGCCGCATGGCCGACATGGGCGCGATCCTGGCGATTGCCGACCGGCACGGCATCCCGGTGATCGAAGACAGCGCGCAGGCGCATGGCGCGGCGCTGGCCGGCCAGCGCGCCGGCAGCCTGGGCGCGTGCGGCTGCTTTAGCTTCTACCCAAGCAAAAACCTGGGCGCGCTTGGCGATGGCGGCGCGATTACCACGAACAACGCCGAGCTGGCCGACCGGCTGCGCACCCTGCGCGAGTATGGCTGGTCGCCGCGCTACTATCTTGTGCAGCCCAATGGCATCAACTCGCGGCTGGATGAGCTGCTGGCCGCGCTGCTCGGCGCGAAGCTGCCGCACCCCGAC
>LJCR01001060.1 GCA_001399705.1 Kouleothrix aurantiaca | reverse complement strand
GTGTTCGTTCAGGCCCATTGGTGGTTGCGTGATAGGCGGCTTCGAGGGCGCGCACGGCCTCATCACCAAGGTCAAATGTTCGTTTTCTCATGTACCCTATTGTACGACTTTTATTTGCTTTTCCTATAAGGGCGAAGTGTCTATGCTGCCGTTGGAATTCATCGTTGACGGCCCACCCGTCTCGCATCAGACGCGGCATGCTGCCCGCTTGCATGCATGGCAACGCACTGTGCGAGCCGCAGCAGTACAGCGCTGGCCCGCCAATACACCACCCACTCAGGCACGACTCAGCTTTACAGTAACGTACTATCACGATGGTGTTTCGGTGCGCATCGACAACGACAATTTGGTCAAACCAATTCAAGATGCGCTGAATGGCTTCATTTATGAGGATGACGGCCAGATCACGGATACCTATGTTCGCAAGACTGATTTGAATGGGAGTTTTCGCGTTCGTGGCATGTCACCAGTCCTTGCAGAGGGCTTCTGTCGCGGTAACGAATTCTTGTATATCCGCATTGATGTGGCTCCTGACCATGGGGAGTTGATCTGATGACTCTAGATACAACCGCACGTGAACATCAACGCCTGCTCGAAGTCGCTCGCGAATATCGCCAGCGCGGCTATGATGTTATTATTGAACCGCCACCTGACCAACTGCCAGATTTCCTTGCCCGCTTTCGTATTGACATGGTAGCGCGTAGTTCCGAAGAAAATGTAATTGTTGAAGTGCGAACGCAAGAGTCGCTTGGAAGCGCCCCAGAACTTGACGCGGTTGCCCAAGCACTGCACGATCAGCCAACCTGGCGGTTCGAGCTTGTGGTGACGAACCCGAAGGAACGTTCATCACTTCAATTAAAATATGCAACTTCGCTCACTGATCGTGACATTACATATCGCCTTCGTGAAGCACAGCAGTTATCAGATCAGGAGCACGGAGAGGCTGCTCTGATGCTTGCATGGTCCGCAATTGAAGCGTTACTGCGCGCTATTGCGAACGAGGAGTCTGTCCCTGTTACACGCAATAATCCAGGCCAATTGACGAAAAGCCTATTCACCTATGGGGTACTTGATAAGGAACAATACCAGATCTTAGAGAAGGCATTTCAGGCGCGAAATAGTATTGTGCATGGATACAAAGATCACCAATCGCTTGCGAGTACATTGCAGAAGATGCTACTCGTCGCAGATCAGCTCTTACAACAGCATATAGCTCTGTAATAGCGGCAACAATCACTTCACTTATCCCAGTAAGCTTTTCAGCCAGCCTCTGAACTGCGCTGCGAGCGGCACGCAAACAACAGCCGGCGAGCGTACTCGCCGGCTGTTGCCGTTCTACTATCCCCGATTCGGCGCCGTCCCTAGTACATTATCAGGAAAGCGATGCGGAAATTAGGGAAGAATTTCTGCATTGTAATCACGAAACCCTATTCCCCAACCCCTAAACCCTGCGCTGAAAGCGCACTACCTACGCCAACCCCGCCAGGAACTCGGTGATGATCGGCCCCTGCGGCTGGTAATCGACCAGAAACGCATCGTGGCCCGCGCTCGACGGCAGCACCACGTGCTCAGCCGGTCGGTCCAGCCGCGCCAGCGCGTCGGCGATCTGCTGCGACTCATCGACCGGGTAGAGCCAGTCGCTGGTGAACGACAAGAGCAGGAATTCCGACTGGCTGCGCGCCAGCGCGGCGTCGAGCGAGCCGTAGCGCCCCGGCAGGTCCCAGTAGTCCATCGCCTTGGTGATATACAGGTAGGAATTGGCGTCGAAGCGCGCGTTGAAGCTCGCGCCCTGGTATTCCAGGTAGCTCTCGATGGCGAACTCGCGCTCCAGCGAAAAGGCCGGCCCGCCGCCCTGCTGAAACGCGCGCCCGAACTTGCGCTCCAGCGACGGCTCGCTCAGGTAGGTGATGTGGCCGATCATGCGCGCAACCGCCAGCCCATCGGTCGGCGCCGCGCCATCGTAGTAAGCCCCGCCCTGCCAGTTTGGGTCGCTCATGATTGCGCGGCGACCGATTGCGTTCCAGGCGATCGTCTGGGGCGAGGAGCGCGCGCTGGTGGCCAGCAGCAGGGTGCCACGCACGCGCTCGGGCAGGGTTGTGGCCCATTCCAGCGCCTGAAAGCCGCCCATCGAGCCGCCCGCCACCGCCAGCAGCTGGTCGATGCCCAGGCGGTCGAGCAGGCGCGCCTGCGCGCGCACCATGTCGCCAATCGTGATCACCGGGAAGCGCGCGCCGTAGGGCTTGCCAGTGCT
>LJCR01001063.1 GCA_001399705.1 Kouleothrix aurantiaca | reverse complement strand
GCGTTCTCTGGGGCCCAGTGCTACGGCATCTTGCTATAGGCCGGGGCTACGCCACGTCGCTGGGCGTGCTGACCTCATAGCACGCCAGCAGGTTGCCCGAGCCCTGCCACGTGCGCGAGTGGATGAGCTTCAGCGCCACTGGTGGCCGGCCATCGAAGATTGGCGTGCCTGCGCCGGCGATGATTGGGAAATAGGTCAGGTGCAGCTCGTCGACCAGGCCGTGCACCAGCAGGTCGTTCCAGAGCATGCGGCTGAGCATCACCAGGATGTCGCGGCCGGGCTGCTGCCTGAGCGCCCCAATTTCGGTGTACGCATCGGCGCGCGCGATCACGCGGGTGTTTTCCCACGGCGCCAGCTCGGCGGCGCTGAGCTTGTCGGAGATGACGAGCTTCTCGACCGAGCGCATCAGGCTGGCGATTTCGCGGCGGACGGGTGTGGCGTCTGGGTCGTTGGGCAGCGCTGTCCAGTAGTCTTTATTGCCCAGAAAGGCGGTGCGGCTGAACAAGAGAAAATCGGCGGCGCGCAGCCGCTCGACACTATACTCGTCGAACTGCCAGTTGTCGTGGTAGTCGCGGTGGTAGTACTCGAACAGCGACTCGATCTGCTTGCCTTCGCCCTCGTAGTAGCCGTCGAGCGTGCTGAAATTGCTGACGATCAGCTTGCGCATGGGTTGCCTCCTGTTCTTGCTGACACCATCGTAGCATAACGGTTCGCTGTGTCAGCGAGCGTCACAGGCGTGCTTATTCAACATCGACCTTGCGCCCGCGATAGCGCGCGGTGCGCAGCTCGTTGGCGTAGGCGGCCAGCTCGGGCATGCCGAGCGCCGCAGCATCGCTGATGGCGCGCTCGATGTCGTAGGGCACGCGGATGAGCTGGAGCCCGAACGGGCTGGCGGCGCTGCTGCCATACGTGCCTTCGAGAATGGCATATGATGCCTGCGTGATGTCGAGCGGGTTGCCGACGCTGCCAGCGTTGAAGAGCGTGCGGTTGCGGAAACTTTTGGCATAGGCGCTGTGAATGTCGCCATAGCCAACCACGTCGGGCGCTGGGCCGTCGCCGGTGAAGGGCGTGTTGGTGAACATCGCCATGTGTATGTCGCGGGAATCGTCCATCTGCACGCGATGGTAGACGCTTTCCTGCGAGGCATGGAACAGGCGGATACGCTTGCCGCTCATCGCGAACTCGAGCACATTAGGCAGCGTGCCAAGGTAGTCGAGCCGGGCGGGGCCGAGGCGCTGCCGGTGCCACTGCAGGGTTGGTTTGTCGGTTTCGTTGAGAATGAAGTCGTCCCAGTTGCCGCGCACGGTGGCCTCGCACGCCGCGCGGCAGATATCGACCGCCTGGTCGGAGTGCGGGCCTTTGCCGACCAGATCACCCAGGCAGAAGATACGCGTGATGCCGCGCGCGGCGATGTCGCCCAGCGTGGCGCGGAGGGCGGGCAGATTGCCGTGGATATCGGAAATGATTGCGATGCGGTCCATAGATTTCCTCGGTAGGCAGAAGTCAGCATTCAGGAGTCAGCAATCTGTTTGCCACGAAGTCAGGAAGACACAAAGATCAGAGAAAGCAACATAGGGATGGGAACGATCCACAGATTACGCCGATTACACAGATTTGAGGTCGTTAATCTGCGCAATCTGCGGATGAATTTATAACTCTGGCTGCTGCGCCTAGCCGGTTTCGTCGCGAATGGCGCTGGTGCGCCCCTCGATTGCCTGAACCACGCCAGACATGTCGATGCGCTCGTGGCCGAGGGCGAGCGTTTCGCCATACAGCTCGCGCGCGCGGTCGAGCATGGGCGAGGCGATGCTGGCGGCGCGGGCGGCGGCGGCGATGAGATTACAGCTGTTGTAGGCGTCGGCCATGGCGGCCTGCACGCTGAAATCGCGCGCGACCAGCTTGGGGATTTTCACGCGGCTCATGTCGCTGGCGAGCTGGCCGGCATTGAGCGCCAGCCCGAACTGCTGGAGATCGAGGCCGTTTTCGGCGGCGAAGTGCGTGGCTTCGGCCAGGCTGGCGACGCAGGTAGTAAGAAAAAGGTTGATCGCCAGCTTCATCAGCAGGCCACTGCCCACCGCGCCACACACAACCACCTCGCGGCACATGGGCGCGAGCAGCGGGCGCACATCCGCCACGGTGGCTGGCTCGCCGGCCAGCAGCGCGACGAGCTGCGCAGCTTCGGCGGGCTTGCGCGAGCCCGACACCGGCGCTTCGGCGTAGCGCCCGCCAGCCGCGCGGATCTCGGCCTCCA
>LJCR01000106.1 GCA_001399705.1 Kouleothrix aurantiaca | reverse complement strand
GCCGCGCTTTTGCAGCAGCACGCCCGGCCCCAGCGCCAGCACCCGCCCGATTGCCGCGTCCACATCGCCGCCAACGCGCGTGTCCGAAACCTGCGAGTGCGTCAGGGTGATCTGGCTCGGGTCGGTCAGCAGCGCGGCGTTGATCTCGTCCTCGGTGCCAAGCACAATATCGACCAGCCGCATCGCTGCGCGCAGCGTCACGCCAAAGGCGCGCGGGTCGTGCCACTGGTCGGGGCGAAAGTCGATGTCGAGCACGACGGTGGTGCCGGCGGCGCGGGCCTGCTCGGCGGCAAACAGCGTCGCGCTGCGGCTCGGTTCCTTGCTCAGTCCGGTGCCCGAGATCAGCAGCACGCGACTTTCGGCCACTGGCGCGCGGAGCACATCGTCAATCGTTAGCTCGATGTCGGCGCAATTGTCGCGGTAGTAGGTGAGCGGGAAGCGGTCGGGCGGCTCGATGCCCAGAATCACTGCGCTGGTGCGGTGGCCTGGCTTGCGCGGGATGAAGCTGGTGTCGACATGTTCGCCGTGGAGGAAGTGCAGCACGAAGTCGCCAACTTTATCTTCGCCCACTGCCGTCAGCAGCGCGGCACGCGCGCCCAGCCGCTGCGCGCCCACGCTGATGTTGAGCGGGCAGCCGCCCACATAGGCCGCGAAGCCACTGATCTGCTCGAACGGCGCGCCAATATCGCTGGAGTACAGGTCGATCGAGGAGCGCCCCATCGCAAGCAGGTCGTACATCTTTGTCATGCTTTCGCCTCATCGAGCTGAATTATGGAGCCACAGAGCACGCGGAGGACTCCGAGTTTCGACCATTCTGCTCGTGTCTCGGTGCCTTCCGTAGCTCGCTCGTCTTACTTCCGACCGTCGCGCTGGTTAATTGGGTAGAGCGGCACGCGCGGGTCTTGCCCGGCGTAGGTGTCTTTCACCCAGGCGTGGGCCTGATCTTCGCTGTTGGCGAGCGACTGCGCGCTGCCGGCCAGCACATTCAGATAGTAGGTGGTGTAGCCGGGCGGGCTCGACACTGGGTGGTGACCTTCTGGCACAACCACCGCGTCGTCGGAATGCAGCACCAGCGCGGTGTCGATTGGCATGCCGCCCTGGTGCAGCGGCGACTCAGGCTCGGTATAGAGGCGCTGGAGCGCAAAGCCACCGGGCCGGTCGATTTTGTAGTAGTAGATTTCTTCCAGGTCGGCCTCCAGCACCGTGCCGTCCGGCCCGGTTTTATGGATGTCGTGCTTGTGCGGCGGGTAGCTCGACCAGTTGCCGGCGGGGGTGTAGACCTCGACGACCACCAGGCGCTGGCAGGGGAAGCCGGCCGGCAGAATGCCATTGATCTGGCGCGTGGCGTGGTCGCCGCCGCGAATTTCGGTCGGCACGTTGGCGGGAGTGACGAGGCAGGGCGCGAAATCCTGGTCGGCGGCGACCCATGCGGCCGCGAACTCGGCCGGCGCGTCGGCGCGCACGCTGAGCGTGGTGTTGCGCGGCAGGTAGAGCGCGTGCGGCAGCCCGGCGAAGACATTCGCGCGCCCACCAACCGCTGGCCACGCGCCACGATTCGATTCGACGCTGATCACGCCGCTGAGCGGCACCAGCGCCAGCTCGTGCGCGCCCGTTTCGAACTGCCAGCTCGCGCCCGGCCCGAGGCGGCGCACCTGAAAATGAATGAAATCCCAGCCCGCCAGCGCTGGCGTCACCTCCACTACCACATCCGGGTCGGCGCTGCCACCGGGGTGGACGACCAGATTCTGCGCGGTGTACTGTTGCACAAGCATCCTCGCTAACGATTGTCGGAAACAATCAATGCAAACGTCTGCAAAGAACTGAACAGCATGCGCGCTCACGGCCAGGGTCGGGCGGCGCGGGCTGCATTTAGATCAGGCGCGCGGTGCTGGCGCGCTGCACCAGGGTCGGGCGAATCACATGATTCTGGGCTGGGCGGTCGTCCACCAGGTTCAGGAGCGTTTCGATTGCGAGGCGGCCGAGCTCGATTTTGGGCTGATGAATGGTCGTGAGCGGCGGCGTGACATACTGCGCCAGGGCGATATCATCAAAGCCGACCACGCTCAGCTCGTGCGGCACGCGAATGCCTTCGTCGCGGCAGGCCATCAGCACGCCAATCGCAATCATGTCGTTGTAGCAGAACACCGCAGTGACATCGGCATGCAGCAAGGCCGAGAGTAGCGCCTGCCCGGTTGCGACGTCGTCGTTCAGGCGTTCTTCGGCGGCCGCGATAACCATCTGCTCGGGCCGCGGCGCTGCGCCGGCCACGCTGAGCGCATTACAAAAGCCTTCCTGGCGGTCGCGGTTTGATTTTGGGCGGTTGCTGACGCCAAGGTAGCCGACTTTGCGATGCCCCAGGTGCAGCAGGTGCTCGGCCGCCAGTTGCGCGCCATACGCGTCGTCCACCGCCACCGAGTGCAGCATTGTCGACGGCTGCTCGGCCTGGCTGTTGATCAGCACGGTTGGCACATCGGCGCGGGCCAGCGGGCCAGCGTGGTTGCGGCTGATCTGCGAGTCGGCCACGATGATGCCATCCACCCGCCGCCGCTGGAACGTCTCGATAATCGCCTGCTCCTGTGCCGGGTCGTTGTGCGACGCGCTGAGCACCACGCTCAGGCCGGCGGCTTGCGCGCCCTGCTCGACGCCCTTCGCCACATCGCCAAAAAACGGGTCGGCAATCGACGTCACCACCAGGCCGATTGTGTTGGTGCGCCGGTTCTGCAAGCTCTGCGCGATGCCGTTGGGCGTATAGCCCATCTCGCGGGCAAGCTGCTGGATGTGCGCGCGCACGTCGCTGCTGATCAGCGGGTTGTCGCGCAGCGCGCGCGAAACCGTTGAATTGGCGACGCCTGCCGCCCGCGCAATATCTTCAATTGACGGGCTGCGACGGCTCATGCTGCTCGCGCCGCCTTTGCTGAAAACGATAGCAAGAAGCGCAGTGCAGACGTTTGCACTGTGGCTGGATTGGTTGTTATGCAGACGTTTGCAGGGATGCGGCGATTATAGCGGAGCGCCCGCGCCTTTGTCAAGAGGGAGTTTGTGGGGAAGTTTTGAGTGTTGAGTGCTGAATGTTGAATTCCAAATGTCAACAGAACCAGAACCAAGAACCGAGAACCGTAACCACGAAGGCACGAAGACACGAAGGGGAAAGAAAACCTGTGAACCGCAGAACCGCAGAACCAAGAACCGTAACCACGAAGGCACGAAGACACGAAGGGGAAAGAAAACCTGTGAACCTGGAACCTGCAACCCGCAAACATGAAACCTGCAACCTTCAAACTTTTCAACCTGCAACCCGCAAACCTGGAATCTGCAACCCGCAAAATCTCCGTGCCTCTGTGCCTCCGTGGTAATTTTCCCGTCGCCAGCCGTCGCTCGCCCCAATTGTCACTCGTAAATCTGTAAACCTTCGCGCCCTTTGCGCTCTTTGCGGTGAAATAGCTGGCCGTCTTTCGTCAGTGGTCGGTCGTCGTTCGTCATTCGTCAGCCCGCTCACGAGTTCTTGCGGCGCAGGTAGAACAGGCTCTGGATGCCGATAAAGATCAGCGTCAGCAAGCCCACGCCAATGCGCGTCCACCACGAGCTGAGCGTGCCGTTGTACTGCAAAATCGAAATGATCGTGCCCTCGATCAGCACGCCAAACAGGCTGCCCAGCACATTTCCCACGCCGCCCGTGAGCAGCGTGCCGCCCATCACCACCGAGGCGATCGTGTCAAGCTCAAGGCCGGTCGCAAACTGCCCGTAGCCTGCCAGCAGCGAAATGCTGAACACAATCCCCGCCAGCGCCGAGCAGAAGCCGCTGAAGGCATACACGATGATCTTGGTGCGACCAACCGGCAGGCCCATCAGCCGGGCCGACTGCTCGTTGTTGCCGATCGCGTAGATTGTGCGGCCAAAGCGCGTGTAGAAAGCGATGTATACCGCCACCAGCACCAGCAGCGGCCCGACCAGCGAAGGTGGGTAAAGGTAGGCTTTCGGCACAAACGGAATGAAAATCTGCGTCAGCGCCAGCGACTGGTAGACCGGGTCGTTGATCGTCACCGAGGTCAGGCTGATGATGTAGGCCAGGCCGCGCGCCAGAAACAAACCCATCAGCGTGGTGATGAACGCCTGAACCTTGAAGAAATGAATGATGCAGCCCAGGATCGCGCCAATCGCCGTGCCCATCAGCAGCATCAGGGGCATCACCACAAACGGGCTTGCTCCCGCCTTCAGCAGCGCCGCCGACGCCGCGGTGGCCAGCGCCAGCACGCCACCAACCGAGAGGTCGATCCCGCCGGTGAGGATCACAAAAGTCATGCCGACGCTGACGATCAGCAGCGCGCCATTGTTGATGAACAGGTTGAAGAAGGCCTGCGGCCGCTGCATGGCCGGGTACATCAGCGCGCCGGTAAGGTAGGCCAGCACGAAGATCGTAATCGTCGTCAGCAGCGGCCCATTGTTGAGCAGGAAGGGTCTAAGTCGCAGCGTCATGGCGCGCGCCTTTCCGGTCAAACATGCGATTCAGAACACGCCGAAACTGCTCGGAGTACAGCAGAATCACCACCAGCACCAGCACCGCCCGGCCGGCCAGCAGGGCGTTTGCCGGCACGCCCAGCGTATACATCGAGAGCGTGAACGTCCAGATCACCAGCGCGCCAATCATGCTGGCCATGAACGAAAAGCGCCCGCCCGACATCAGCGTGCCGCCCATCACCACGGCCAGAATCGCGTCAAGCTCGTAGTTCAGGCCATTGTTGTTGCCGTCGGCGCTGTGGACGTAGGAGCTGAGCAGCAGGCCGGCCAGGGCGCTGCAAAAGCCGCAGAAGGTGTAGGCCAGCAGCTTGATGTTGCGCTCGCTGATACCGCTGTAGTAGCTTGCGCGCGCGTTCACGCCCACCGCCTCGACAAACAGGCCGATCGAGGTTTTGCGCACGGCCAGCCACGCCAGCACAAAAATCGGCGCCACGATATAGATCGACACTGGCAGGCCGAGGATGAAGCCATTGCCGAACCAGAAGTAGGGCGTGTAATAGATCGTCATGATCTGGCCGTTGGTGATCAGCTGCGCGATGCCGCGCCCGGCCACCATCAGGATCAGCGTCGCGACCATGGGCTGAATGCGCGCGCGCGACACCAGCAGGCCATTCCACAGCCCGCACAACGTGCCAGCCGCCAGGTCGGCCAGGATGATCAGCGGCAGCGGCGTGTTGGTCGCGTCTTTGGTCAGAATGTCGTTGGTGATCAGCTTGTCGCCCAGCGCCGGGTTGATCAGCACCGCGCCCATGGCCGCCGAAATCGCGATCACCGCGCCAACCGAGAGGTCAACGCCGCCGGTGGCGATCACCAGCGTCATGCCGATTGCCACCAGCATCAGCGGCGCGCCATTGTTCAGCACGTCGATCAGGTTGCCGTACAGGTGGCCATCCTGAATGCCGATTTTGAAGAAGCCCGGGATGAATATCGCGTCGAATGCGAGAATCACCGCCCAGGCGGCCAGCGGCCAGAACAGGCGGCTTTCGCGCATGCGCCTGAGCAGCGTCGTGTTGCGCGCCGCGCCAGGGTTTCGAATGGTGGAGGGCATGTCGCTCATAGATCCCCCGCGATGGTGTGCATAATCGTCTGGTCGCTCACACCGCCCGCATACTCGGCGGCCTTGCGCCGATCGCGCAGCACGGCAATCCGGTCGCTGATGCGCAGCACTTCGTCGAGCTCGGACGAAATAAACACCACCGACATGCCTTCCTTGGCGAGTTCGAGCACCAGTTTCTGAATTTCGGCCTTCGCGCCCACGTCGATGCCACGCGTTGGCTCGTCGAGGATGAAGAGCTGCGGCTCGGTGACCAGCCAGCGCGCCAGAATGACTTTTTGCTGATTGCCGCCCCTGAGGTTCTTCACCAGTTGGTCGGGTGAGGGCGTGCGAATGCCCAGCAGGTCGATATACTTCTGGGCGATTTCGTACTGCTTGGGCGTGCTGATGAAGCGGAACCAGCCGTAGCGCGCCTGCAGGGCCAGAATGATATTCTCGCGGATCGTCAGGTCGCCAACGATGCCTGCGGCCTTGCGATCTTCCGGGCACAGGGCCACGCCGCGCCTGAGCGACTCGCCGGGCGAGAATTGTTCGACTTTGCGCCCGCCGACGGTGAGCGTGCCGGTGTCGGGCGCGGCCACGCCAAACAGCAGGTTGGCCACTTCGGTGCGCCCCGAGCCAAGCAGGCCAGCCAGCCCAAGCACCTCGCCAGCGTGCAATTCCAGGTCGAGCGGTTCGAGGAAGCCGGCCAGGCCCAGACCCCGCGCCGCCGCAACGGGCGCGCCAGCGGGTGCAGTTTCCTGCGCCGAGCGTGCCTTTGCCAGCGCGTCCAGCTCATTCACACTGCGGCCAAGCATCTTCGCCACCAGCTCGATCCGCAGGAGCGAGGCGGTTTCGAAGGTGCCGACCAGCGCGCCATTCCGCAGCACTGTGATGCGGTCGGTGACCTGGTAGACCTGGTCGAGAAAGTGGGTGATGAAAATAATGCCGATGCCTTCGCTGCGCAGCTTGCGCATCACGTCGAAGAGCAGGCCCGTTTCGTGCACATCCAGGCTGGAGGTCGGCTCGTCGAGGATGAGCACTTTGGCGGCGAGCAGCTCCAGCGCGCGCGTGATCGCCACCATCTGCTGGATGGCGACCGAGTATGCGCCCAGCGGGCGCGTCACGTCGATATCAATGCCCAGCCGCTCGATTGCGGCGCTGGCCTGCTGGTTCATCCGCTTCCAGTCGATCCGGCCAAAGCGGCGCGGCTCGCGGCCCAGCATGATATTCTCGGCCACCGAGATATTGGTGCAGAGGTTGATCTCCTGATACACCGTGCTGATGCCCAGCTCCTGCGAGTGCTGCGGCGAGCGCACCTGCACCGGCTGCCCTTCCAGCGTGATCGTGCCGCTGTCGGGGTGCTCCGCGCCAGTGAGAATCTTGATCAGGGTCGATTTGCCCGCGCCGTTTTCGCCCATCAGCGCGTGGATTTCGCCCCTGCGGAGCGTGAAATCGACGTTTTGCAGGGCGACGACGCCGGGAAAGGATTTCGAGATGCCGGCCATGCTAACCAACGGCGATGTTTCGTCCATTGTGCAACCTATTTGCTGAAATACGACCGTAAACACGAACAGAGAAAAGTTACCGTAACCACGAAGGCACGAA
>LJCR01001059.1 GCA_001399705.1 Kouleothrix aurantiaca | reverse complement strand
ACATTGTCACCGCCGAGGCGATTGACAACGCTATGGCGCTGGATGTCGCGATGGGCGGGTCGACCAACACCGTGCTGCACGTGCTGGCGCTGGCGCGCGAAACCGGCCTCGACTACCCGGTGGCGCGCTTCAACGAGGTCTCGGACCGCACGCCGCACCTGGCGAAAGTGTCGCCGGCGTGGGACGGGCCGAAGCAGTGGCACATTCAGGATGTTCACGCAGCCGGCGGCGTGCAGGCCATTCTGGGCGAGCTGGCGCAGCGCACGGGCGTGCTCAAGCTCGACGCGGCGACGGTGACGGGCCGCACCATGGGCGAGAACCTCGAGCACGCCGAGCGGCGCGGCGACGAAGTCATTCGCCCGGTCGACCAGCCGCACTCGCAGCGCGGCGCGCTGAGCGCCCTGTTCGGCAACCTGGCCCCCGAAGGCGCGATCATCAAGGTCGGCGCGGTCGACCAGCACGAGATGAATTTCCGCGGGCCGGCGCGCGTGTTCGACAGCGAAGAAGCGGCAACTAACGCCGTGGTGAACGGCAAGATCAACCCGGGCGACGTGATTATCGTGCGCTACGAAGGCCCGCGCGGCGGCCCCGGCATGCGCGAAATGCTCGCGCTGACCAGCATGGTCAAGGGCATCCCCGAGCTGAGCAGCACCACCGCGCTGATCACCGACGGGCGCTTTTCGGGCGGCACGCGCGGCCTGTGCATCGGGCACGTTTCACCAGAGGCGGCCGAGGGCGGGCCGATCGGGATGATCAACGACGGCGATATGGTCAATATCGACCTGAGCGCGCGCACGCTCAACGTTGAGGTGAGCGACGAGGAGCTGGCGACGCGCAAAACCGGCTGGACGCACCCGGCACCTAAGTACCAGCGCGGCTGGCTGGCCCGCTACACGAAACTGGTGACCAACGCAAGCAACGGCGCGATTCTGGAGTAGCACCCCGTAAGGGCGCAGCAGCCACTCGCTCAGCTCGCGAGACGACTTTTTGACTGCTGCACCAACAATAATTAGGAGCAGAAACTACATGTCAGAACAGCGAACTGGCGCACAGATCATGTGCGAGGCCCTGATCCGCGAGGGTGTCGATGTGATGTTCGGCATCCCGGGCGGGGCGATCATGCCGTTCTATTACGCGATGTGGGAATACCGCGACCAGCTTCATCACGTCCTGTGCCGGCACGAGCAGGGCGCCGGCCACGCCGCCGAGGGCTACGCCCGCGCGACCGGCCGGGTGGGCGTGTGCATTGGCACCAGCGGCCCCGGCACCACCAACCTCGTCACGCCGATTGCCGACGCGATGATGGACAGCACGCCGCTGCTGGCGATCACCGGCCAGGTGTACAGCCACCTGCTCGGCAAGGATGCCTTCCAGGAAACCGACATTGTCGGCATCACCATGCCGATCACCAAGCACAACTACCTGGTGAAGGATGTCAATGACCTGCCGTATGTGTTCAAGGAAGCCATCCACATCGCCACCACCGGCCGCCCCGGCCCCGTGCTGGTCGACATTACCAAGGACGCGATGCTGGCGAAGGTCGTGCCAAACTGGAATGTCAAGCTGCACCTGCCGGGCTACAAGCCCAACTACGTTGGCAACCGCAAGCAGGTGCGCGAGGCCATTCGCATGCTGATGCAGGCCAAGAAGCCGCTGATCATGGCCGGCAACGGCGTGATCCAGTCGGGCGCGACCGAGGAGCTGCGCCAGTTTGCCGAAGAGCTGCACATCCCGGTGGTGACGACGCTGCACGGCCTGGGCGCGATGTCCGAAGATCACCCGCTGAACATCGGCATGCCCGGCATGCACGGCTGGGTGCACGTCAACAAGGCCATTCAGGAGTGCGACGTGCTGTTCAACATTGGCGGGCGCTTCGACGACCGCGTGACCGGCAAGGCCAGCACCTTTGCGCCGCACGCCAAGGTCATCCACGTCGACATCGACCCGAGCGAGATTGGCAAGAACGTCAAGGGGGCGCTGCCAATTGTCGGCGATGCGCGCCAGGTGCTGCAAACCCTGCTGGACGAGATGCCCGGCGACGATGCGTTCAAGGAACTGTATCAGAACGCCGGCGAGTGGATCAACCACATCCGCGAGATGCAGGGCAAGCACCAGGGCAAGCAGCAGTACTTCAACCGCCCGAACACCACCGCGATGATGCCGCACGACGTCTACGCCGCCTTCACCACAATGGTGAATGAGCGCGGCAACTACCGCGTCGTGACCGACGTGGGCCAGCACCAGATGTGGGC
>LJCR01001058.1 GCA_001399705.1 Kouleothrix aurantiaca | reverse complement strand
GGTCAGCGAGATTATCGCGGCGCAAGCCGCCCGCGCGGAGAGCGAGGCGCGGTCAGAGGCCGGCCGGCGCTTGACGCGGCGCGCGCGGGACGGAGACGAGTACCTGCGGGCCTGGGCTGATGAGAACGCCTGGCTGTTAGCCAACGACCGCCCGCTCGTGCGCATCGTCGCCGACGATCTGGGCCCGCGCCTGATCTTCGCGACCGGCTTTGGCGGCGACCAGGAATGGGCGATCTACTCGGTGGCGCTCGGCCGCAAAGGCCGCGGCGGTTCCGCGAAACCCAGGGGCGCGACGCTCGACGGCTACACCTTGGCCGACGGTCCGCTGCCCGATCGCCCGCGCCGCTGGGGCGGCGACGACGACCACGGCCAGTGGCAGCGGATGGCGTCGCACCTCGACCATGCGATGACCAAGGGCGCCGGCAGTCTTCGCGCCGCGGAGATCCGTACGCTCACACCGCATATCGAGGCGCTCGCGCGCGCCAGCGACGACCTCCGCGCCTCCAACGAGGCACTCCTGCCGATTATCCGGCCGCTGATCGACCGCGACCAGGCCACGTGCAAGCGGCTGCTCGAAACCGGCGTCGAGGGGCTGATTCGCTTCACGATCGCCGAGGCGATGATCGGCCACCAGAACCGCAACAACCCCGGCGCCGACGGCGCGTGGGACGACGACCTGGACAGGCAGATTGCCCCACTCATCCGGGCCAGCTTCGACGCGGCGGACCGCCAGGCCGCGGCTGATGCTGCGCTCTGGGAAGCGATGCGCCCGCTCGCCGAGCGAAGCCCGGACGATATTGAGGCGCTTAACCGGGTCGTCACTATCACGTGCGGAGCGCGCTTCAAGCTGGTCCAGCTCAAGATCGACCAGGCCAAGCCGGGTGGAGGGCCATCTTGAGCTGCGAGGCGTCACTCTCACGGTTTCTTACCACCGCTACACAAACGCCGGCGATCAGCCAGGCGCTCGCCGACACCCCCGAGAACGCCGCCGCTGTCCTGACCGAGCTGTTTGAGGTGAGTCACCGGCAGACGAGCCCGGGCGGCAAAATGGCGGAGTTGCGCGCGAGGGCTGGCTGCACGGCGCTGTTCGAGCGCATGCGGCGCCTCGATCTGCCCGTACCGGCTCACGGAGAGCCCTCCCCCGGCATGACCTTCCCGCTCCCTGCCAGCGGCGCAGCGCGGCGCGCCTACGCCGCGCTCGAAGCCACGATCGCCGCGGCCGAGGCCGGCGAGCCGCTCCCACCCAAGGCGCGCGAGGTCGCGTCCGCCGTCGCGCGGCGAGCGGGGAGAATAGTGCCACCACCGCTGCGGCGCTTCGATTGCCTGTTCCACGTCGGGCGCCTCGACCCGGCCGCAAAGGGCACAGACAGCCACGAAGGCGCGGGGCTCTCGATCTCGCGCCATCCTGAAGACTGGCGCGCGATCGCCCGTCTCGGCGACGCGCCGGTCTGGGACATCGACACGCGCGACGCGCGTTTCCTCGACTTCCATGCCTTCCGCCGCGACAAGGCCGCGGTGGGGGCGGCCTGCGACTGGGCGGTCGAGCAGGGGTATCTGGAGCGCGGCCGCGTCTACGTGGTGACAGTGCCCGACGGGGAGGGCGAGCCGCTCATCTTCCGCTTCCAGGACGAGGCCGAGGCCGAGGAAGAGGCCCGCGGCTATCTGGAGGTCGATCTTGACGGCGACGAGCTGGAGGCGGCTGTGACGAAGGCCGTGCGGCGCACGGCGGGCTACGTGCCGACCGCGCGCCTGGCCGGGCGCATGCGCCATGAGCGCGGCGTTCCGCTCGCGCTGGTCGTCGACCTTGCCGTGGTGGCGTACGCCGAGGATGTGCTCGATCTCGACGGCGTCTGGTGGGAAGACGCCTACGACCCAGCGGGCTACTCGGCGCCGCGGGGCGTGCTGTTTGCCCGGCGCCTCAGCACGCACAGGATGGCGCTGGCAGAGCCCGAAGATGAGGGCGCCCAATGAGTTGCGATCGATCGTTTGCAAGCTACAGGGCAGCCGCTATGGCCCGGGAGCCCGACACCGCCAGGCGCCTGGGCGGCAGCCCCGTGATTGCCGCCGCGCTTCTCGACGAGGTCTTCAACATCCAGGAAGCGCGGATGGCCGCGCTGCTGGCCAGGTATGAGCGGCCCACGGAAGGCGTGTCGAGTCTGGTGGCCCGCGCCCAGGACGCGCGGGCGCGCGAGGAGACGCTGCGGCTGTTCCGCGCGATCGTGGCGGCCGGCTTCACGGCACCGTCCCACGCCG
>LJCR01001057.1 GCA_001399705.1 Kouleothrix aurantiaca | reverse complement strand
GATCTGCGCCGACCCGAACGGCCACCTGCAGGCCACCGGGCGCGATGCGCGCGGGCGCAAGCAGTACCGCTACCACCCACGCTGGCGCGCCGCCCGCGACGACACCAAGTACCACCGCATGATCGCGTTCGCCCAGGCGCTGCCAGCCATGCGCAAGCGCGTCGAGCACGACCTGGCGCTGCCGGGTTTGCCACGCGAAAAAGTGCTGGCCACTGTGCTGCGCCTGCTCGAAACCACGCTCATCCGCGTCGGCAACGACGAGTACGCGCGCACCAACAACTCCGACGGCCTCACCACCATGCGCGACCGGCATGTCGATGTTGCGGGCGGCACCATGACCTTTCATTTCGTGGGCAAGAGCGGCAAGAAGCACGAGATCACGATGAAAGACGCGCGGCTGGCGAAAATCGTGCGCCGCTGCCGCGACCTGCCCGGCTACGAGCTGTTTCAGTACCTCGACGCCGACGGCAACCGTCAGGACGTGAAATCCAACGACGTGAACGCCTACCTGCAGGAGATTAGCGGGCACGATTTCACCGCCAAGGATTTCCGCACCTGGGCTGGCACGCTGCTGGCCTGCCTGGCGCTGCAAGAGTTCGAGATGGTCGACAGCGAGGCGCAGAAGAAAAAGAACATCGTGCGCGCCGTCGAGAGCGTGGCCGAGCGCCTGGGCAACACGCCCGCCGTCTGCCGCAAGAGCTATGTCCACCCGGCTGTGCTCGATTGCTACCTCGACGGCACGCTGCTCGACACGCTCCAGCAGCGCGTGGAGCAGGAGTTTGCGGCTTCGGCCAGGCAGCTGCGGCCGGAAGAAGCGGCGGTGTTTGGCCTGCTGATCCGCCGCTTGGCGCAGGAGCAGGACAAAGCGAAATAGCAGTTGTTGCTCAACCTTTCGGCGGATTGCGCGCTCGCGCCAGCTGCGGTATCATACCGGGTGCCACGCCCCGGGCAAGCCGCGGCTGGCTGGATCGTCCCGAGCAAGGAGCAGGCATGCTATCGATCTCTCACTAATACGCTGCGTACACGCTGCGGAGCGCCACCCCCGGCGGCTCCATTGTGAGAGGAAGATAGTATGCTTCAGGTTCAGAATCTCCAGAAATCGTACGGCATTGCCACGGTGCTTGCCGGCGCTTCTTTCATCATTAACGACGGCGAACATGTTGGCCTGATTGGCCCGAACGGCGCGGGGAAATCGACCCTGCTGCGCTGCATTGTTGGGCAGGAACAGCCCGACAGCGGCAGCGTGATCTTCGCGCCCGCCGGGCAGACGCTGGGCTATGTGCCACAGTCGTTTGGCGAGCTGCTGGGCGGCAAAACCATTGCCGAGGTGCTGGCCGACGCACAGGCGTCCTACAGCGCCGCCGAAGCCACCTTGGAACGCGCCGGGGCGGCCCTGGCCGATGCCACCGACCTGGACGCGGCGCTGGCGACCTACGATGCGGCGCTGGCGCAGTTCGAGGCGCTGGGCGGCTACGAGCGCGAGCACCGCGCCGCCGCCGTGCTGGAAGGTTTAGAATTAGGTGCGCTCGACCCGGCCACGCCCGCGCGCACGCTCAGCGGCGGGCAGAAAACGCGCCTGGGCTTGGCGGCGCTGCTGCTGAGCGCGCCCGATCTGCTGCTGCTCGATGAGCCAACCAACCACCTCGACGTGAGCGCGCTGGAGTGGCTCGAAACGTTTGTGCGCGGCTATGGCGGCGCGGTGGTGGTGGTGTCGCACGACCGCGAGTTTCTTGATCACACCGTTGGGCGCATTCTCTACCTCGACCCGCTGGCGCGCACGATCAAGAGCTACACCGGCAACTACAGCGATTTCGCCGACGCGCGCGAGCAGGAACGCGCCAACCAGCTTGAAACCTGGAAAAAGCAGCAAGACTATATCGAACAGGTCGAGACGGATATTGCGCGCTTGAAAGGCCAGGCGTTGGGCGTGGAGTTGAGCACGACGCCAGCGCAGCCGACGATTCGCCGCTATGCCAAGAAAGTAGCGAAGAAGGCGAAATCGCGCGAGCGCAAGCTCGAACGCTTTCTTGAGTCCGACGAGCGCGTGGAGAAGCCAAAAAACAGCTGGGGCCTCAAGCTCGACTTTGGGCCGCCGCCGGCTGGCGGGCGCGCGGTGCTGCGCGTGGACGATGTGCGGTTCGATTACGGGCGGCGGGCGGATGCGCCACTGCTGGCGGATGTGCGCTTCGAGGTGGCGTATGGCGAGCGCGTGGCGCTGGTGGGGCCGAACGGCGCGGGCAAAACCACGCTCCTGC
>LJCR01001056.1 GCA_001399705.1 Kouleothrix aurantiaca | reverse complement strand
GGTCGCGGGCGCGCGGTGTTCAAATACTTGCTGGCGCACCACGACCGCGCCATCCCGCGCGATCTGCTGATGGAAATGTTCTGGCCCGACGCCAGCACCGAATCGGCGCGCAACAGCCTGAACGTCGCGCTGTATGGCTTGCGGCAGGCGTTTCGCGCCGCAACGGCGGTGAATGTGGTGCAGTTCAGCGACTCGGCGTACCGCCTCGCGCCCGAGCTTCATTTGGAGCTGGATGTCGATCAGTTCCGGCGCGCGGTGCAGGCCGGCCGCCGCGCCGAGGAGGCCAACGACGGCGCGGCCGCGATGGCCGCCTACCAGCAGGCTTCTGCCCTGTACAGCGGCGACTTCATGGCCGACGATCTGGCCGACGACTGGCCGGTGGTGCGGCGCGAGCAGCTGCGCGATGCCTACCTCGACACGCTTGATCGCCTGGGGCAGCTGCATTTCGCGCACGAGCAGTACGAGCGCTGCGTGACGCTGTGCCTCCAGCTGCTCACCCACGACGCCTGCCGCGAGGACGCGCACTGCCGCCTGATGCGCTGCTACAGCCGCCTGGGGCAGCATCACCTGGCGCTGCGCCAGTACCAGAGCTGCGCCGAAGCCTTGCAGAAGGAGCTGGGCGTCGAGCCCGACGATACCACGCGCCAGCTCTACGAGCGCGTGCGCCGGCGCGATACGGTCTAGCTTCCGTTTCGGCAATCAGCGGCACAGCCAGCACGCGCTGTGCTTTTTTGTTTCCTCGATTTCATTCTAAATCCGCAAGAATACCGACACAGCGCGGAGATTCGGAGTGGTTTCGCCGCCCCGAAGCTCTTTTCTGCTGCTGTGCCCCGGTGAAGTTGAAATGCAGCACCAGCAAGCAAAAGTGATCGAGTGGAGCTAGTGTTATTGCCAGATAATACTAAATACGCCAATATCCGCTTCGATCTAGCATTCTGAAGAGCAGGTTTTTCACTGCGCTATGTATCTGTGCATCATGACAAAGGAAAGGTCTTTTATCTGGGATTAGTACGATACCTATAGCCCAGCCGGAAAATAGCTTATTTTAATCACCAAAACATTAATCATATTTGTTTATTTATGGTGAAAATCAGGAAATGTGTAAATTAACCGAAATTCAGTGCAAAATTCGCCGAAATTAACCCGCGGCACAGCGCCATTTAATTTGGCGGTGCTACAGTAGCGGCGTGCTGATGAACGAGCGGGCCCCTCCAAGACATCGGCACACGGTCGCAGCAACAAACGCCGCGACCGCCCTGAAACATCTGTTATAGCGTTTGAGGAGGAAAAGACAATGGCTGCTGGTAGTTTTGAAGTTTCTGGTTCGCCGCATTTGCTGAAGGGCACCATCGCCGCCGACGTGTACGAGCTGGGTGGCGTCGCGCCGACCAACATCATCCGCATCGACGAGGCGTGGAAGGTGAGCATCGATTGGGAGCTGATCGGCTCGCTGAAGTCGATGGTGTGTGGCACCTGGTGCCTCCACCTCCACCTGGAGTCGATTGGCAAGGGCGAGGAGCTCGACCTGTTCGATGGCAGCCGCGAAGTGCACGTCAAGCTGGATCCGTGCGGCAACGGCCAGTACCACTACGACTTCACGGTTCCGGCCGGCACCGTCAAGCCCGAGCACTGCTCGACGCCATACAAGCTGGTGACGACGCTGACCTACCTGAACGAGTGCGGCCGCCCCGGCCCGATGGCTGGCTTCGTCGAAGGCCAGATCCTGCAGTTCTACGATCCCGGCATCACAACGCCGTAATCGTAGCATCGCAACCTGGGCTGACATGCACAAGCGGATGGTGGGCAACCTGCCATCCGCTTGTGTATGCCTGACGTTTCGCGAATCTCGTAAAGTGCAGAAGTATTGGGCCACAGAGGGCGCGGAGAACACCGAGCTTGGGATCGATGCCCAGCGGCCTCTGTGCCCTCTGCGGCTCAACCACTTTGCTCTCTGCCATAGAGGAGGATGCAATGAATGAGCTTGTGTTGCCGGCCGAGGGGCAAGCCGCCGGCGCTGATTTTCGGGTGTTGCGCGGGGTTGGCCCGGCCGTCGAGCGGCGGCTGCGCGAGGCTGGGATGGTGAGCTACGAGCAGCTTGCCGCGCGCTCGCCTGCCGAGCTGGCCGAAATTCTCGCCGGCCTAGTTGGCATGACGCCCGAGCGCATTCGCCAGTACGATTGGGCTGGCCAGTGCGCGCGGCTGGTCGCGCTACCCGACGAAGCTGCTGCGCCGCGCATGCGCTACGCCACCTTCACCATT
>LJCR01001054.1 GCA_001399705.1 Kouleothrix aurantiaca | reverse complement strand
CCTGCATGTCGAGCGTTTCGCCCTGCACCACGTCGGGCTTGGCGGCGGTGACGTTCACTTCAAAGGCGGGCTTGCGGTATTCGGCCACGCTGAACGAGCCATAGAACGAGCCTAACGGCGCGCTCTGCGCTTGGGCGTTGCGGTCGCTCACAACGACGTTCATGCTATAGATGCCGAGCTTCGCGCCACGCGCCAGCGCCAGGCTGGTGTTGAAGCTGCCAAACTCGCTGAGCGTGAGCGTGGTCGAATAGATCGTGTTGCCTTCAGGGTCGCCAATCGTCAGGTCGGCCTGCTGCTGATCGCTCGGCAGGCTGTAGCTCAGGCGGCGCTGGTCGAGCCGCAACGCGCCGCGAATGTAGACGTTCTGCTCGGGACGGTAGATCGGGCGGTCGGTGTAGAGCGTGCCGACCACCGGGCTGTTGCCGTAGTCGGCGGGCAGGCCGAAGTCCCACGGGTTCACGCCCTCGCCCCAGATGCTAGTGCTGAACGCAAAACGGTCGGCGCTCTGCGTCCACAGGAAAAATGGTGTGGACGCATCGGCGGTGGGCGTGTCGCGCTGCACCACGCCATCGGCGTCGGTCGCGCCCAACTCGAAGGGCTCGGGCTGGCGCGTGTCGTAGTTGTAGGTCGCGCCGACAAGCAGCAGGTTGGCAACTGGCTTGCCTGTCGCCATATCGACCGCCCACACAAAGGTCTGGTTCGCGCTGCGCTTGACAGTGATGGCATACGGGCTGACGGCCATAACCTGCCGGTCGACCAGGCCGCTGCCCGCATCGACGACGAGGTAAAACAGGCCGGCGTCGAGCCGCCCGAGATCGAGCGTGTCGAGGCGGCTGGTGTTGCGGTCGCCGGGCAGGCTAATGTCGGCCTGCTGCACCAGCGCGCCGCTGCCGGGCTGGAATTTATCCCAGAACTCGTAGTCGGTCAGCATCCTGGCGACGTCGCCGGGTTCGAGCCGGTAGAGCGCATAGCCCACCACTGGTGTGCCAACGTGCTGGATGAGCACGCGCGCGTTGACGTAGGCGTTATACGCGCCAATGCGCTGGCCGGTGCCCACCAGCGCAAGCGCGGGCGTGGGCGGCGCGGTGTGGAAGCTCAGCGTGTAATCCTGTCCCAGCGGCACGCCCCAGGCATCGCGCGCGGCCCCGCCGATGGTGATCGTATAGTCGGTGTCGGGTTTGGGCGCGAAGTAGGCCGAATACGCGACGCGGCCGGTGCTGGTGTAAATGTCGCTTGGCGCGGGCGTGATCGTCAGGTTGCGCTCGACCGAGTCCCAGTCCATTGGCGCGCTGAACGTCAGCGACAGCGGATCGCTGAGCGAAGCCGCAGTTTCGCCCGCGCTCGGCTGCGTCTCGGTCAGGCGCGGCAGCGGCGCGACGTCGAAGCGCGCACGATAAGAATTGGCGAGCGTGCCACTGCCCGCCGCTGAGCGCACGCCCGGATCAACCGTCAGCGTGTAGCGGCCGCCGCGCGCAAGTGGCGCATTGGGCGTGAAGCGCACAATCACGCCGTCGTAGCTGCGGGTTGGCACGCCATTCTCGTCGTAGTCGGTGCGCAGGTTGGGCTTGGTGCCGCCCTGGCTGAGTGTGCCGGGGACGGACGCGCCATTTGCGCCCACCAGAGCGAGCGCGCCGCGCAGACTGCCCAGATCGACCGGCTGGTTGAAGTAGATTTCCAGCGGCTCGTCGGGCGCGGCGAACTGCTCGCCATCGAGCGGCGTGCTGCCATACACATCGGGCGTGATCGTGCTGAACTGCCAGCTATACTCGCCGCGCAGCGTGCCGCCAGTCTGGTCGCGCAGGCCGGCCGCCACGCGCACGGTGTAGTCGGTTGAGGGCAGCAGGCCGTTTTGTGGCGCAAACACGTAGGTGCTGGTATCGAGCCAGCGACCGGTGCCAGCCAGTGCGGGCGTGATCTGGATGGGCTGCGGCAGCGATTTCTGGTCGTCGAGCGTGGTGAAGGCAACGACGGGGTGGTTGAAGCGCACGCTGATGCGGGCGGTGTCGGTCAGCACCTGGCTGGCGGATGTGGGCGGCTCGACATTCGCCACCTCCAGATCGCCAATCACCGTGAAGCGCCACTTGATCGCCTGGTTATTGAGCTTTGCGCCCTGGCTGGATGTGATGCCAGGCGCAAGATTGGCCTCGTAGGTCGCGCCGCGCGTCAGCGCCGCGGCTGGCTTGAAGTGGAAACCGCCCGGCAAGCGCGTGACCGTGCCGCCAACCGTCGCGCCGCTTTCGATATCGCGCAGCGTGAAGT
>LJCR01001055.1 GCA_001399705.1 Kouleothrix aurantiaca | reverse complement strand
CATAGGCGGCGCTCAGGCCCAGGCGCGAGCGGAGCAGCAGCTGTGCGCCGGCGCAGGGGCCATCCGGCCCTTCCACCAGCACGCGCTGCACCGTCCAGCCAACGTCGGCCTTGAGCGCGCCCCAGCCGCTCGATTGCAGGAGGTGACCCTGGGGATGAGTTTGGGTGAAGGCATCCCAGCGCGCGGCATCGGGCTGCGTCACCGCCAGCGCGGCGGGCGCTTCAGGCTGTTGTATCGCCATATCTGCTCGTTGATGATTCAGTCGCGCGCGCGGCTGCCGGCGTGGCGCCACACGCGCTCGCCGTAGCTCGCGCCATCCGGCCGCACGCTGGCGGCATAGGCCGCAACCGCCTGCGCCATTGCGGCGGGGCCGCCAAACAGCACGTCAAGCTGGCTGGTGTAGGCTTCAATCGCCGCAATCTTCTGCGCCAGCGTCGCGCTGATGTCGATCGTGTCGCTGGCGAAATCCTGGCCAAGCGCTTCCAGGCGCGCCGCCAGCGCGCCGGGCTGCTGAACATACGGGTAATCTTCGTAGTAAGCCAGCCGCCCGCCAGCAGTGAGCGCGGCAATATACGTCACCTGGTGATCGACATGCCGGCCCACGCCCAGCGGCGCATAGATCGTCGCGTGCGGCAGGCGCGCGCGCAGCGCGGCGATCACCTCGGCAACAAGCGGGGAGTGGAGGTTGGGAATGATCACGGAGACCGTCATTGGTGGGGTAAACCTGCGGATTTCTGGCACGGCGACAGGGGTTGCCGACTGGTCAGGCAGGCGCTTGCCACCCCGACATACCAGCCGATCCGGCCCAGTGCCAGGCCCGGCGCAGCAAATGGCCGCGCACGAAGTGCCGGCGAGGATGTGAGCAAGCGCGCCAGATCGGCGCACGTCAGCAGCGGCGCTGCCGCCGCCAAAAGCGGTGCGGCAATTGGCGGCAGGCGCAGCAGCGGCGATGGCAGAAGTTTTGGCAACTGGCGCACCACCTGATAATAGCCGCGGCCAAAGGCGCGCTGGTGCCGCCACATTGCGCGAGCCGAGGCGCGCGGCGGGCGGTGCGTCACCACAGCCGCCGGCTCGAACCAGCAATCGTGGCCAAGCTGGCGCAAGCGCAGACACAGTTCAATATCTTCGCCCGCCGCGCCGGGGTAGCCTTCGTCGAAGCCACCAGCCGCCTCAAACGCGGCGCGCTGCACACTCAGGCAGAAGCTTGGCAGGTAGGGGCGCGCGCCAGCCGGTGCCGTCGCCAGCACGTCGCCAAATGAAAGCAGGTTGTCGCACAGCACCCAGTAATTTTCCGCCCGGAGGCTCATCGCCCCGCCGAGCACAGCGTGACCATCCGCGTGGCGCGCCAGCAAGCGCTCGATCAGGTCGGGCGCGGCAACACAATCCGCGTCGAGAAACAGCACATATTGGCCGCGAGCCTGGCGCGCGCCAATATTGCGCGCCGCAGCAGCCGAAACCGGCGCGGACGTGGTGATGGCCTGCGCGGCGGGCGGGATTTTGCCGTAGCGATCTTGCCCAACCACAATGATCTGGCCGATCTGCTCGCGCGCGGTCTGGCGCTCCAATGCGGCCACAACCTCATCGATCAGCGGGGAATGCAGGTTGGGAATAACGATCGGGATCACTGAGTTCGTACTACCTTTTGGTTATTCCTGCGCGGTTCTTTGGCATGCGCGCGTTTATTATGGCCGAGCATACGCCCGCAGCCACGTCTGCGCGAGCTGGCCCCAGCGGAAGCGCGCCGCCTGCGCCTGCACCCGCGCCATGTCGGGCGTGCTGCGCAAGCCGGCCAGGAGGCCATCGGCCAATGCGCGGGCATCGCCGGGTGCGACAATCGTGCCGCCATGGGCGCCAAGCATTTCGGCGCGGTCGCCCACATCGCCCGTCACCACCGGCACGCCTGCGGCCATGCTTTCTACAATCTTCAGCGGCGAGCGTCCGCGCGCCACTGCGTCATCGGCCACCGGGTCGGCCGAGCAGCGCGCCAGCCCGAAGCAGGCTGGCACCGATTCGTAGGGCACATAGCCAAGAAAGTGCGCCGCGCCATTCAAGCCCAGTGCCGCCGCCCGCGCCCGGAGCGCGTCGCCATCGGGGCCAGTGCCAACCAGCAGCAGGCGCGCCGCTGGCATCGCTGCGTGCACCAGAGCGAAGGCGTCCAGCAGCAGGCCGACGTTGTGGCTGGTTTCGCTCAGCGTGCCGGCGTAGATCGCCACCGGCGCATCGCCCAGACCCAGCCCGGCGCGCAGGCGCGCCACCACC
>LJCR01001053.1 GCA_001399705.1 Kouleothrix aurantiaca | reverse complement strand
CTGCAACACAAACGCCCGCGCCAAGTGCCACGCCCGCACCCTCGCCCACGCCCGACATGGACGCAGCCTTTGCGGCGGCGATGCGCCCGGCCTTTGCCGGCGACATTGCGCGCAACCAGGGCATGCCGCGCTATGATTTGCAGCTCTGGATCGCGCCCGCCAGCGGCGCGCTGACCGGCACCGAGCAGATTCGCTACACCAACCGCACGGGCGCGCCGCTCAACGACATCGCGCTGCGGCTCTACCCGAACTTCCCAACCGACGTGTTTGGCAAGGGCGGCGACGTGCGCATGGATGTGAGCGATGTAACCGCCGATGGGCAGGCGATCGCGCCGCGCCTGGTGGCGCAAGACACCGCAGTGCTGCTCGATCTGCCACAGCCACTCGGGCCGGGCGCAAGCACGACGTTGGCGCTCAGCTTCCGCGCCAGCATTGTGGCCTGGCGCGATGGCTCTTTCCCCCTGCCTTCCTACTACCCGATGCTGGCGGTGCGCGAGGGCGACGCGTGGCGGCTGGATGTGACGCGCTTTGCCGACCATGTGTATGCCGAAAGCGCCTTTTACGCCGCCACAATCACCGCGCCATCCGACCTGACGGTGATCGCCAGCGGCAGCACGATTGGCGAGGCGCAGAATGCCGACGGCACCACCACGCGCCTGGTACGCACCGGGCCAGTGCGCGAGTTCGCGCTGGCGGCCGGCAATTTTGCGCGCGCGCAGGCCGCCGCCGGCGATGTGGCGGTGAATGTGTACACCGAGCGCGGCACCGGGCTGGACGCCGCGCAGGTAGCACGCGTGGCGGCGGCGGCGCTGGCCGATTTCGACCGGCGCTTTGGCGCCTACCCCTACGCCGAGCTGGACATTCAGCTGCTGCCCTATGAGTACGACGGCGGCGACGAGTTCCCCGGCCTGATCATGCTGTATGCCGGCGGGGCGGTCGGCGCGGGCACGCGTTATGTCACCGCGCACGAGGTCGCGCACCAGTGGTGGTATGGCGTGGCCGGCAACGACATCTTCCGCCAGCCCTGGCTGGATGAGGCGCTGGCGCAGTACAGCGGCATTCTTTATGCAGAAGATGTGGCCGGGCCGGCCGTGGCCGAGGCCGACTGGCAGCGCGAGGTGGCGCGGCGCTACCGGGGCGCGCTGGCCGATGGCAACCTGCCGATCGGGCTGGCGATCGACGAGTACCCGAGCTTTAATGTCTACTATCGCACCGTATATGGGAAGGGGCCGGTGTTCCTGCGCACGCTGCGCGAGCAGCTTGGCGACGCGGCATTCTTCACAGCGCTGCAAGATTACTACACGCGCAATCGCTACGGCGTCGGCACCACGGCATCCTTTCAGCAGGCATGTGAACAGGCCAGCGGGCAGCCGCTTGGGGCGCTGTTCGCGGAGTGGGTGGGAAGATCCGCTGCACCATAGTCGTTCGCATAGTAGAGTTGTATGCTAAGCATTGTCATCCCCACCCTGAACGAGGGCGAGCAGATTGTCACCGCGCTGCTGGCCGCCCGCGCCGCCGCGCCCGTAGGTGTTCTGCTGGAAGTTGCCGGCCGCCTCGTCGAAGCCGTAGTGGTACATCACGTCGTGGATGGTGTTGGCCCAGTAGAACAGGTTGGTTGTCGCGGCGGCGCGGTAGCTGCTCGGGGCCTGGCTGAGATCCAGCGCGGCGGTGAACACGCGGCTCGCGCCGCCATCGGGCAGGAAGTCGCCGCCGCTGAAGCCATCAATTCCATCAAGGTCGGCGTAGGCCTGGGCGTTATTGCCCCAGGTGGTGGTGAACTCTGCGCCGTCCGCGCCATTCACGTCGTGCCAGCCGAATGGCGAGGCCAGCGCGTCGGCGGGGGCGCTCCGCTCGGTGCGCGGGCCGCCAAGCGGGTTGCGCAGCGGGGCAGCAAACACGGCGTAGGTTTCGGGCTGTGCGTCGGCAGCGAAGCGTTCCGAGAGCGTCCAGTTTTCGCGCGCCAGCACCTGCCCGGTGAGGGCGTCGGCGCTCATGCGCCAGTAGTCGGCGCTGCCTGCCGGCTGAATCTCCATGTCCCACGCCAGCCGCACCTGGCCGTCGGGGCGCGGCACGTAGATCGGGCGCACAGGAATGTCGTGCTGGGCAAAGCCCGCGCCGCCGACAATGTAGCTGCCCGGCGCGGCCCCGGCGCTCTGCACCAGTTTGCCGGCCACGCTCAGGCCCAGCGCGGCGGCGGCGCTGCGCACGGCATCGGCGGGCGCAACCGTGGCGGCGCTGGCATTCGCGCGCGCCGCCAGGC
>LJCR01001052.1 GCA_001399705.1 Kouleothrix aurantiaca | reverse complement strand
GCCCGGTCGTAGCCATAGCGCGAGCGCGGCTGCGCATAGGCCCACGGAAACAGCTCAACTGCCCAGGGCGCGCCCATCTCGCGCACTTGCGCGAAGGTGCGCTGGATAGCGGCCTCGTCGCCGGTGCCGGCCATGCGCGTGTGAATGCCGATTTTGGGGTTGTTCGTGGCGACCTGCTGCTGAGCAGGAAGGTGCAGCGGGCGCGGCCCGCGCTGTGTGTAAAGCTGGCTCGCCAGCACTGCCGCGATGCAGAGCAGCACGACAAGGCGCAACAGGTACGAACTGAAATACTGCATGCCGTGATTATACTCGCGGCGGCAAGCGGGCAAGCAAACGGGCCAGGGATGCGCTCCCCGGCCCGTTCGTTCCGACTGCGTGCGAGTTACTTGGTTACAGTCACCGTCACGGTTGCCGTCGCTGTGCCGCCATGGCCGTCGCTGATGGTGTACGTGAAGGTGTCGGTGCCGGTGAAGCCGTTCTTCGGCTTGAACGTCACCGTGCCGTTTGTGTTCTTTGTAACGGTGCCGCCCTTCGTGCCCTGCGTCACGCTGACGAGCGTGATGGTATCGCCGATGTCAACATCGCTGTCATTTGCGAGCACAGCAATCACGACGCTGCCATTCTTCTTGGCCGTCGCTGTGTCATTCACGGCGCTTGGGTTGTCGTTGACGGGCGTGATGGTCACGTTCACCGTGCCGGTGGCCGTGCCGCCATTCCCGTCGCTGATGGTGTAGGTGAAGCTGTCGCTGCCGTTGGCGTTTGCGTTCGGCTTGTACGACACAACCCCCGCGTTAAGCGTCACCACGCCCTTGCTGCCCTGCGTCACACTCGTGACGGTCAGGGTGTTGCCCTCTGGGTCGGTGTCGTTGGCGCGCACATTCACGGTGGTGGCAGCCGCGTCTTCGAGCACCGTCAGCGTGTCGGTATTCGCCACCGGCGCGTCGTTGGCGCAGGCGACGGTGATGGTGACGGTGGCGGATGCCGTGCCGCCATTGCCGTCGCTGATCGCGTAGGTCAGGCTGTCTGGCCCGCAGAAGTTAGCGTTGGGCGTGTAGCTCAGCGCGCCATTTGCCGAAACCGTCGCCGTCCCGAAGGCCGGCAAGGTGGCGATGCTCGCCGTCAGGGTGTCGCCGTCGACATCGCTGTCGTTCAGCAGCACGCCCGGCGCAGCCACCGTCAGCGTGGTGTCTTCGGTGGCGGTGTAGCTGTCGTTCACCGCCGTCGGCGCGTCGTTCACCGGTGTGACGGTGATGCTCACCGTCGCCGGGGCCGAGTCGCTGGTGCCATCGTTCACCGTAAAGGTGAAGCTATCCGCGCCGTTGTAGTTGGCGGCGGGCGTGTAGGTCACGTTCGGGCCTGTACCCGCCACGCTGCCGTGCGTGGGCTGGCTGTAGCTGTAGGTCAGCGCGTGGCCCTCGGGGTCGCTGCCGCTGAGCGTGATGCTCTTGGCCGTGTCCTCGTTGGTTGTCACGCTCTGTGCATCGGCCGTCGGCGCGTTGTTGATCAGGTTGAGGCCAATCAGCACCGAGTCGTGATCCGAAACGCGGAACTGGTCGGGTGCGTAAAGCGTGCTCTGGAGGTTGGCGGTCTTGAAGTCGGTATTGTAGTCCAGCACGCTCGGCTCATCCGAGTTGATGTGGTAGTCGCCCACGCCGGCCACCTGGCCGTTCATGCTGTCCGAAGCCAGCGCGTGGTCGAGGTAGCCCCACTGGCCGTCGAACACATACGAGTAGGCGTCCGCGCCCAGCCGCGTTTCGATCAGGTTTGTGAAGCCGGCGGCCTTGATGACGTCGATCGGGTCTTCCTGGGCGTAGGAGTTGTAGTCGCCGATCAGCAGGATGTCGGGGTCGCCGGTGCCGGTCGGGTCGGTCGCCAGCCAGTTCACCAGCGCGGTCGCGGCGTTTGTGCGCACGATGTTGCAGTTGCCCTGGCCGTCGCCGGCGTCGGGCGCGGTACACGCGCTGCCCTTCGACTTGAGGTGGTTGAGGTCGACAATGAAGCGCTCGCCGTTCGAGTTCTGCTCGAAGGCTTGCGCCAGCGAGGGCCGGCTGCGCGGCGCGCTGTCGCCGCCGTTCACAAATGCCGTGCTGTTGAGCGCGGCGGTCTGACCCACCGGCGTGACCTTGGCGGGCTTGTAGATCATGCCAACCTTGATCGCGTCGGTGCCGAGCGCGTTCACCTGCCCGGTGTTCGCGTCGACGTTGATAAAGGCGTAGGTGCCAGGCGCGGTGGCGTCGTTCAGCTTGTTCACCAGGAACTGGAT
>LJCR01001051.1 GCA_001399705.1 Kouleothrix aurantiaca | reverse complement strand
GGCGCGATTGGCGAGCTGCTGGTGCGCGGCCCGCAGCTCATGCAGGGCTACTGGAAGCGCCCCGCCGAGACGGCCGAGGCCTTTGCGCCGGGCGGCTGGCTGCGCACCGGCGACCTGGCGCGCATGGAAGAAGACGGTTTCTTTCAGGTGATCGAGCGCAAGAAGGAGATGATTGTGGCCGGGCGCTACAACATCTACCCGCGCGACATCGAGGAAGTGCTGTACGAGCACCCCAAAGTGCTCGACGCGGCGGTGGCCGGCGTGCCACGCACCGGCGGCGGCACCGACCTGCGCGCCTTTGTGGTGCTGCGTCGCGGCGAAAGCGCCACCGCCGAAGAGATCATCCAGTTTCTGCGCGAGCGGCTGAGCGCCTACAAGCTGCCCGGCGCGGTCGAGTTCCGCGAGGCGCTGCCGCGCTCGTTCATCGGCAAGGTGCTGCGCCGCGCGCTCACCGAAAATTTGCGCGAGCGCGAGGTGGAATAGCAAAACGGCGGCTCGGGTTTCTCCCAAGGCGCCGTTTGAGTGAATATATCCACAGATTTCACAGATTACGCAGATGAGGTTCACCTGGGACCCAATAATCTGTGAAATCTGCGCAATCTGTGGATGGTTTCTTACAATCGCACTAGCGCGAAGGGCGGCGCTGCTGCGAGCCACCACGACCGCCAGCCTGCCCGCGCGGCTGCTGGCTACGGCCGGCAAACTGCGTGTTTTCAGGCACTGGCGCGCTGTAATCGAAGCCGGCGATCGTTTCGCGCGGGATGCGCTGCCCAACCGCCCGCTCGATCATCTTCACCGTCGCGTCGTCCTCGGGCGTCACCAGCGTAAAGGCATCGCCCTCGCGCTCGGCCCGGCCGGTGCGGCCAATCCGGTGAATGTAAGCGTCGGCGGTGTCGGGAATGTCATAGTTGATGACGTGCGAAATGCTCGCCACGTCGATGCCGCGCGCCGCAATGTCGGTCGCAACCATCACCTGGTAGGTGCCGTTGCGGAAGCCGTCCAGCGCGGCCTGGCGCTGATTCTGCGTGCGGTCGCTGTGCAGCGAGGTGACGCGGTAGCCGGATCGCTCAAGCTGGCGGGCCAGCCGCGAGGCGCGGTGGCGCGTGCGCGTGAAGATCAGCACCGAGCGCGTGTCGGTGTGCTTCAGCAGCTCCAGCGTCAGGCCGGTTTTCAGGTGCTGCGGGACAGGGTAGAGCGCGTGCGTCACGGTTGCGGCGGGCTGCGTCAGGCCCACGGCCACACGCTGCGGGTTGCGCAATGCCTGCGCGGCCAGCTGCTCGATCTCGGGCGGGAAGGTTGCCGAGAAGAGCATGGTCTGCCGCTTGGCGGGCACCTGCTTCAGAATGCGGCGCACCGCCGGCAGAAAGCCCATGTCGAACATGCGGTCGGCTTCGTCGAGCACCAGCACTTCAATGCCGTCCAGGCGCGCATTGCCCTGATCGATATGATCGAGCAGGCGGCCCGGGCAGGCCACCAGAATTTCCACGCCATCGCGCAGCGCGCGCTCTTGCGGCGGCATTGGCACGCCGCCATAGATCGTGGCGCTACGCACGCCGCTGGCGCTGCCCAGTGCGCGAATCGTGGCGTTGATCTGCTCGGCCAGCTCGCGCGTGGGGGTGACGATCAGTGCGCGCGTGCGGCGGCGCGGGCCGCTCAGCAGCCGCTGCAGGATGGGCAGCACAAAGGCCGCCGTCTTGCCGGTGCCAGTCTGCGCAGTGCCGATCAGGTCGTTGCCGGCGAGCGCCGGCGGGATCGCAGCCGCCTGGATGGGCGTGGGCGTGGCATAGCCAGCCGACCGCACGCCTTCCATCAGGCGCGGGTCGAGGTTCAGTTGGTCGAAGTTCAAAATATATCCTTGTTTCGGGGGAGTCCTGGGTGATGTGAGAGAGGCGCACAAACGTCTACGCAGCCGGCACAGCCACAAAACTCCGTGCTTACGGTGCGTAACCTCTGGGGGGAAACGGTAAGCTATCATTCGATTGCCGCCGAGCCAAAAACCCAGAGCGCCTCAGCAGCAGGCGCTAGTATACCACAGAAATGGCAGATTTGCCGATTTTGGGTGCAAGTTGCAGGTTTTCGGGTTGCAGGTTACTGTAGGGGCGAAGGTGAAAATTCAACCACGGAGGCGCGGGGACACGGAGTTTCAGGTTGCAGGTTTGCAGGTTGCAGGTCATTGTTCTTCGGTTGTCGTTCGCCCGTGGTCCTTCGTCGTTCGTCGGTCGTCTATCTTGAATGCGCGAGAACACTATGTACGACGCCTATATTT
>LJCR01001047.1 GCA_001399705.1 Kouleothrix aurantiaca | reverse complement strand
GACGTGGCCTGTCGCCTTGATGCGGTCGTCAAGGCCGCGCTGAATGGCTTCCCAGAGCGCATAGCCGGTTGGTTTGTAGACGATGCAGCCGCGCACAACCTCGGCGTAGTCGGCAAGGTCGGCGTTGCGCACAATATCCAGATACCACTGCGAGTAATCCTGCGCGCGGGGCGTTATTCCTTCTTTGGGCATGGGTTCCTCTCATATCTACGGGTGGATGATTGTTTGACGTGGTTATGGGCGTTGGGCGTAGGGTTCCGCCGCAGCGACTTCGATCCGCGCCAGGTCGAGCCGGAAGGACCACTGCGCCGGGTCGTCGTCGAGCTGATCGAGCCATTGTTCGCGCCCGCCGGCGGCCGCAATTTCGTCGGGGAAGCGATCGGCAGTTTCGAACTCCAGCCCTTCGGTTTCGCGATAGGCGACCGAAAGATCGCCGCCCTTGAGCAGAAACAGAGGCCAGGCCATGTCGGTGCCGATGCTTGCCTCGGGGCAGCCCGCCAGAATGGCCTCGGCCGCCCGGCGCGACATCCCGCGCGCCGCAGCCGTAATGTCCCACGTTTTGCCGCCGCAGCGCGCAAATACGTTGTTGATGATCAGCTCGGTGTGGCACTGCACGGCCGGGTGCGAGGCAAACGCGCGCGCGGTGCGGCCCAGCACGGTGAAGTCGTGCGCGGCGAGTTCGGATGCGATGGCGCGCAGTTCGTCGGGATGATACTCGGCCCAGTGCAGCGCGCGATCAAAATCGCAGAAGAGTATTGTGTCGGCAGGCAACTGCAAGCCCAGGCGAACAACTTCGCGGCGCGCGCCGCCGAGCTCGGCCAGGCCATTGAAGCGGGCCGTTTCTTCCTGCTGCACCGTTGCGCCGGCCGCGCGCAGCATTTCAAGCGCGGCGGGCGGGCTGGCGTGGGCGGACTGGATCGCCAGGCCATCGAATATTTCAGTCAGCACCGGCAGCATGCGCGCGATCTGGTCGTTCATGCGCCCGTCGGGGTCGTAGTGCGTGGCGGCAAGCGTGCAGGGCAAGCTCGGGCTCCTTATCGCAATCAGCAAATTTGAAAGCCACAGAGAACACGGAGGCCGCTGAGTTTCGACTTTGCTGCTCGGTGCTCTCTGTGAGCTCGGTGGCTCAACTCGTCTGCTCTCCGCAGTTAGTGCTCGCGCAGTGCGGCGCGCATCAGCTCGATCATTTCGGCGGCCGGGCGCTGCGGCGTAAAAATGGCCGAACCGGCGACAATATTGTTTGCGCCAGCGGCGGCGATTTCGGCCACGTTGCGCGCGCTGACGCCACCATCGACCTGGATATGCATGTCGGGGTAGCCGTGCGCGTCGAGCAGATGGCGCAGGCGGGCGATCTTGGCGGTGCTGGTTTGAATGTATTCCTGCCCGCCGAAGCCCGGGTTGACACTCATAATCAGCACAAGGTCGATATACGGCAGAATTTCATCAAGCACGCCCAGCGGCGTGGCCGGGTTGAGCGCGACGCCCGCCGTCAGGCCAAGCTGCTTGATCTGCTGGATCGTGCGGTGCAGGTGCGTCGTCGCTTCGGCATGGACGGTGATGTGGTTCGCGCCGGCCTTGGCAAAATCGGCCACGTAGCGCTCGGGCTGCACAATCATCAGGTGGCAGTCGAGCGTGGTATTCACGGCCTTGCGCAGCGACGCGACCACCGGCAGGCCAACGCTGATATTGGGCACAAACACGCCGTCCATCACGTCGATCTGCAGCCAGTCGGCGCCGGCCGCCACGGCAGCGTTCGCATCGCGGCCCAGGTTCGCAAAATCGGCCGATAGAATCGAGGGCGCCAGCAATACATCGCGGTTGTTGATGGTACCGATCGGCATCGCATTCCTCGCTTTCTACAACCCTTCCACGCGCCAATTATAGCATAGCAGGGAGCTGGCGATAGTACAGCACAGTGGCGTCGAGCCCACCATCGCCGTTGCGCGCGTAGGCGGGGATGACGCCGGCCATGGTGTAGCCGCATTTCTGGTAAAGCTGCTCGGATGGGTCGCCCTGGCGCGTGTCGAGCACCAGCAGCGTGCGGCCGTGCTGCTGCGCCAGCGCATCGAGCGCGCGCATGAGCGCGAAGGCGAGGCCCTGCCGGCGCGCAGCGGTATGCACCATCACCTTCTGCACCTCGGCGCGGTGGCGGGCGTTGGCCTTGCTTGCCAGCGCAAGCTGCGCGCTGCCCACCAGCGTGCCGGCGTCGTTGCGCGCCACCAGCAGGAATTTCTCGCCCGCGCGCACATCGGCGGCGACCCCCGCCCA
>LJCR01000105.1 GCA_001399705.1 Kouleothrix aurantiaca | reverse complement strand
CCGAATCAATCGAAAAGCGCTTGCCACGCTCTTTCATTGGCAGCATCCCAAGAATGCCCATCACCTCGGCGCGGGTCAGCTCGGCGCGTTGCAGCTGAATCGGCAATTCGCGCTCTTTCGCGCCACACTGCAGCACAACCGTGACCTTCTTCTGCTGGCGCTGCTGCTGGTGCCTGAGTTCCTGCTGCACCTGGCGCGCTTTGCGCCAGGCAAACAGCGCGAAAACCGCGCCCAGAATGCCGATGATGTCGGCGGCGGTGCTGAGATATTGCATCAAGAGCCTCAACAACCTGGACTGTCTGCCAGCTGTTACCTGCTACAATACTGCTAAATGCAAATACCGAGGTTCGTTATGACCGCTGACATTGCCACAGCCCCTCCTGAACTCACCACGCGCTCGCTCGATGCGAACTGGAGCTATGCGCGCTGGTCGCAGCTGCCCGACGACGGCAACCGCTACGAGGTGATTGATGGAGTGCTGTATAGAACCACCGCGCCGAGCTTTTTTCACCAGTGGATCATCAGCCGCATGACGCGTGTGCTTCAAACACAGCTTGAAGATACCAGCATTGGCATTGTCGCCTTCGCGCCAATCGGCCTGCTCATGCCGGGATGCGACCCGGTCCAGCCGGACATTGTGGCCGTGCGCAGCGAAGACCGCGGCATAATCTACGACCGGCGCATCAATGGCGTGCCAGCGCTGATTGTTGAGGTGCTGTCGCCAGGCAATGCCGAGAAAGATACGACCATCAAGCGCACGGCGTATGCACGCGCCGAACTGCCAGAATACTGGATCGTGCGCCCTGCCGAGCGCGATGTGCTGGTGCTCTCGCAGCCCGACACCGCATTGGGTGAGTATCTCCACTCCGTCACGTTCGCCCAGTCGCACGAGCTCATCTCCCCGACCTTGCCGATCCGCGCTGCCGTCGCGAGTTTCTTCGCCGGCTCGCCGGACGAGACGGTCTAGCTACTGCTTTTTCACCCCTGGTTTCAGCTCAACACGGACTCGCCCGCTTTTTAACGTCCGCACATCGATAACCTCAACACGAGCTGTATTGCCAACCTTGTAGCGCGTAGTGCGCCCATCCTCTATGTTCTCGGCTTTCAGTGCACCGAAAGTTTTATCATTACTGAAGCCAGGCACCTCAAGCACAACGAGACTTTCATCGGCTGCAATAATCTTCCAGGTAACAGTATCGCCGACAGCGGGTAGCTGCGGGGCGGTGGGTTTCGGTGGCTCGACAGCCTTGGGACGTTCTGCGGCCGTCTGCGAAGCCGTGGATGAAGCTTGTTCGCGTATAAGATCAGCGGCATCCGGCACGGCGCGATAGTAGCGCAGCAGCCGAATTGCCCAGCCAAGCGTTTGCGCCATCTCGTCGGCTTGCATGCCACGCAAGTGCCGCTCGCACGACGCCAGTAATTCGCGGTAATAGCTCAATGTCTGCCCCGAACGTATTACTGCGCCACCATCTTTGTTAATAGCGCGCAGGTACTCGAAGAACTGCCGAGAGTCCTTCTTCGTACGCAGGTACGCCAGTGCCTTCTGCGCCTCGTTTGGGTCGACACGCGCGCCAGCGAGATCGGCGGCAAGTAGTTCAGCACTTGATGTCATAATTTTACCTATTTACTTTGTGTATGAATTAGGACAAAACGGAGGACTTGTATTCAATTTCTTTCTCCTCTTTTTTGCTGTGCTTAAATATCTTTTAGCACCATCATAATACTGGCCAGGATAACCAGATAAAATTTTGCAAGTAAAAAATAGCACATCTTGTAGTTCAGGGTAATCAAATTTTTTATCTAAAGCTTTCATGCAATACTCATAGACTATTTCTGGCGAATCATCTTTTAGCTCATACGATATTGAAGCGAGATAAAAATATATGAGCCCTTTTTGTAACCCTCCTTGTTCTGCTTGGATAAGGCAAAATCGCGCGTCACGAAGCATTTCTACGAATTCGTCATGACCAATATCTTTACTGTATGATAAAACATCAGCCTTATTTTGCATATCACAATACATAAATAAAAGCCTTCGAGAGTAAAGAAAGAAGTCTTCACAATAGTTAGTACTATCCAATAAGTTATCAAGCTGATCTCTTCTGTCGCGAAGAAACCTTATGTATCCGCTAACATGATCTACGACGATTCTATCCGCATTATATTTAATAGTATTGAATAATACCTCCCAATTGTCTATTAATATACTAACATGTGATATTCTTCGGCTAATAATTTTCACAACCGAACTACGCAATCCGCTATTTATAGATTTTTCACTACTGATTTTTAATTGTATATCATCTATTTCTTTGTTAATATCTTCTATTTCATTAATTACCTCTGGCGGAGTGCTATATCCCTCTCTAGCTTGACGCAGTAGAAGTTGCTGCCTACGCCGTATATGAGCATTCTGTAAGTCGAATAATGCTCGAAGATCCTGTTCTGCCATAAATGAATAGCCTTAACATCAATAGTTCCTATCCGGGCAATCTCGATCCTCACGCGGCCAACTCAAAACATCAGCCAGCTTTCCAAGCTGCATAGTGAGTACCTGCGGTTTCGCGGCATCGAGCAGCGGCTGGAGCTCCAGTGTTTCAGGCGCAGTATCAAACTCGCCATATGCCGCATGCGTATCCAGCGCAGCCAATGATGCGTCGATAACTTCGATCGTGCCAAGGCAGGCCGGTTTCGCGCCACCAAGCTTTGGTAGAAAGCGTTTTTCGCCCAGCCCGAGTGCAATCAATATAAGGCCCAGTTCGCCGGGCGCGATGTTTTCAAAATCCATTCGCAGCCCAAAGCGACTTTCGATCGGGCACGCTTCTAACGGTAGGCTGCCCTGCGCCAACTTGCCATGCATATAGAACTTGCGCCCGCGTGGCTCGCGTCCGTCGAAATAGGTATTGTAGGATTCTGAGTGTGTTCGGAATAGCTGCACCGACGGCACAATAGTTGTGCTGCCATTCTCAAGCGCAGCATCGCCAAAGCGCACCATGCCTTGGTAGCCCAGCGCACCAAAGATGCGTTGTGCAATATCCAGACGTGCAGATTGCTCGCGACGATCCCTTTCGCGAATTTCTCGTGCCTTATAATCTTGTGATAGCTCGCGTGCGCGCGTGACCTGCACCGAGGAGCGGGTGATAGCTTCGACGATGCTACGAATGCAGCCTTTCAGCGATGTACCCGGAATCGCTGGTTTGCCGCCAGTGCGAAAGTGCGCTTTCGCCATTGGGTACTGACGATTATTTGTTGGTTCTAGCAAACCTGAGGCAACATGCACTGGCGAGCGCGCGATAATCGTTGCCGTGAGCATGCCGTTCAAGTATCCTTCGCGGTAGCGATGATGCCCCGCTGGTGGCTCGGTGCTTGGGCGGCCTGGCGGCAACGGCACAAACTCGTATGGTTTAGGCAGTGGCGGCTGGTTGTCGCGATCGCGATAGCTCATTATTTCTCTCCTGCCAGGCGCTGAAATTGCACCGCGCCATTTGGTGCACAATAATTGATGTAAAGCAGCGATGGCCGGCCTGCTGTCTGGTGAATAGCAGCAACATCTGGGCGCTGCGTCGTCCACTCGCTTTCCACCCAGCTCTGCGTTTGAATATCCCAGTGGCGCACACACAGCTCAACCGCACCAGCTATCGAAAGCGGTGTTTCGCTAAGTATTAGTACATCATAGGCAGCGTCATCGCGGCGCTTCCAGCGTATCTCTATATCTTTGTTGAAGGCGTACCCAAAGTCGCCTTTGATATTCACCTGCTCCCCCGGCACAATCGGTGTAATGTCTCGCAGGTGCGTGTGTTTATCGTCAACATATGGATCGAAATCCCACTGCGTCGCGCCGCCAAATGTCCACCCTGATTCGCCCAGATGCATTGCAATCACATCTTGCAGTTGTTGCTTGTCGGCGCGAGCGACGCGATACATGTACCCTCGTTCGTCGCTCATAGCCCGATCTCCCGCCGCCACGCTGGCATACACGCCCGCCAGACCGCGCGCACCTGCGTGTCGTCGCTGGCTTTAAGCTCCACGCCCATAAATTCATCCTCAACATAGCTCAACCCGTCGGGGATTGTCGCTGTATCGTCGCTCGGCAAATTGTACGCTTCGCCAGCGCCAAATGCGCCAAGGCCCGCAAGCTCGCTGGTTTTACAAATCTGCCTTCCACCAAGCAGCGATAAGCCATTGTTGAGCGTACATGTTGGGTAGCGCAGCGCCATCTCATTAAAAGTCACTTTCACCCGCCCCAGGCCGCGCGATTTACCAAAGCCAATACCTACACGTCCTTCGGCAAGGTCACGCAAAGCCAGACCCAGTAGACCCAACTGCGCAAGCGTCAGGTTCTTGAAGTCGATTCGCGAGGTGAAGGTGCCGCCGACAACTACTTCATAGTTGAATGGCCCGACTGCCACTGAGCCGTAAATCCTGTCGATGGCCACACCGTTGCGCTCCTCGACATCTTCGGGCTTCAAATCGTTGCTCTGTGCATCGGCAAAGCGCGCCCGCCCTGCCAGGCTGGTGTGGCCGAAGATTTGGCTAACAAACGACGAGCGCCGATAGACGATTGCGGTGCGATTGGCGTCAGGAGGCAACTTCATATCTTCGATCGCCCGGCCTGAGCTATAGTCCATGTCATCTAATCCGCTGTACTTCGTGCCACTGCCTAGCGGGTTATCGGCCAGCGGCACGCGCGGCTCGTTGTCGCCAAACACATTCACGCGCTGCTGCTGCTTCTTACGCTGTAAATCTTCGCCATCCAGCGAACGGCAAATGCGCTCGGCCTGCGCGCGCACCACGCCTTTAAGCGATGGGCCGGGAATATAAATCTTGCCTTGTGAACGTACGAACTGCATATCGGGCAGCACCGGATCGACGCCACTGCTTTCGCCAGCCTTGATAAGAATCGGGCCATTCGGCGCGATCGTGAAGCGCAGCGTACCTTCGAGAAAGGTTGCTTTATGCATCGAATGTCGCTCCTTCTTCGATAGCGGCTTGCGGATCGATCAGCGCCTGCCGAAATGCTGTGAACCATGTTTTCATACGCTCGTCTGGCTCAGCCAGGGGAAGTTCAACCAATTTGCTGCTCCCGTGGCCAAGCATTGCAAGCACCGCATCAGCGCGCTCAGCTGTGTCGCCTTCGACCGCGGAATATGTTGCCGCAACATCGATAAGCTGCACGTGTCCCAGGCCGCGCGAGCGAAAGCCGCCGATCTGCACATCGCCAGCCTGCCAGGGTCGCAGCGCCAGCAACATCATGCCAAGCTGCCACGGCGCGGCGTTCTCCAGCACCAATTCGAAGCCAAAACGCATGCCAGCGGGAACGACTTCATAATCGTAGAGCAAACCTTGCTCAACTGTCTCGGTGTCGCGGTTGAGCGCTACGCCATTACGAATCTCGAATTGCTCGAACCATAGTGAACGATCGACGAGCGCATCCTTGAAGAAAATTCGCCCGGCGATCCACGGCGCGCCGAAGGTCAGGTCGATCAATGTCGATTTCGTCCATATGCGATTACTTAATATTTGATCAGCCGCTGCCAACTTTGATGCGCCCACGAGAAACTTTACTTGCGCATCGTTTTCTGGTATTTGCATGATCATATCGTGCATATGGGCTTCGATCTGTAAAAGATCAAAAGCTTGATCAGGCTGGATAGCGCGCACAAAAGATTCAATACGCGCGCGAAATGCACCTTTGAGCGATGCGCCTGGTACGAATGGCGCGCCAAGCGAATCGCGCAAAACCGGGAGGTCTGTTCCATTAATGTCTGAGGAACGTCCAGCACCGATCCGCAATGCTGTTTGAGCAACCAAATGACCTCGTATCTTCAGCCGGTTTTGGAGGGCTGCAAATGAAAAGATTGGTTCTTTAGGCATCAGCTTTTGCCTCCTCTAAAGCCGTGACAAGTTTAAGAGATATGAGAGCATCTTTTACCGCATCGGGATCACGCCTCTCGCGATCAATGGATTTCTTGTAAAAATAGAACACGCGATTTACGTAACCAAGATAGAGGTGCATTAGGCGAACATGAATATCGGAATTTTTAGATTGGAACCACGCACGGTCGGCATCAGTCGAGTCATTACCTAGATCACTCACAATATCATCAGCAGTCGTTTTTAGACTTTTGACAATATGTTGAATAATCGTATGTCCGAAACCATTTAAGGACGTGTCCCAATCGCGTTCTTTACGAGCAATTTGATAACGAATAAAGTTTGTTGTCACTTCGACAGACCTGGATTCGAGTGCCGCATTCAAAAGATTGCGCAATTGACTCTCTTCCATTTGTGTACGTGGTGAGAGCTTTAAAGCAGCAGACGTCGCAAGACTAACAAGTCGATCGAGCCGTGCTTCTATAGCGTTCCGCAGCATGAGTTCGCGGCGCAGCGTGATTGGATCTAGCTCTGTCATATCGCCTCCTTTGATGGCAATGATGTCAACAAATGAAACTCATCGCAAATGCGTACTTGGCCATAACCTTCGGCTCGCCGTTCGCCGACGCCATCGTGTTCGAGGCGGGCTAGCGCCGCGTAGTCGTCGGGACTCAGTCCGTCGGCAGCCTGGAACACAAACACGCTGCCCATCTGTGTCGCCACAGCGGTTTGTTTGGGCCGTTGCCATGAAACATTCCAGCCGCCAACAGTAGCGGTAGTGGTGAATGCGCGAATCAGGCGCGCCTTGACGCCCTGGTACGCGACATCGCCATTATTGGCGAAGGTGCGCGTCGCTTCTTCAAGCATCTCGCCATTGATTTCATTCGTCGGCAGCCAGCCTTGCTCATAGAGAATTGCGTCGGAAAGTAGATTGACGGTGAAGATGGTGCCGGGCTGCCAATCGCGGCCCCCAAGTGTCGCATACAGCTCGGCTTGCTTCTTGAAACGCTGCTTCATAGCCTCAACGCGCGTTTGCAAAGCAGCAATGCTATCTTCGCGCGCAATTGCAGGCAGTGCGAGAATATCGACTGCGCCAACGCCAGTTGTTTGCCGCGCGCCCACGTGGGTAATATCGGCCAGCGCTGCGGTAACCTGGGTGTCGCCGTCGGGCACGGCAACGCTGCCACAAAAGCGCGTTGGCACCAACTGCTTGCTCCTGTCCTCCATCGTTTCGCTCAGCACCAGCGGCGAGTACAGCCGCGTATCCTCGGCCGTGCCACGCCGCCGATTGATTGATACACGCG
>LJCR01001050.1 GCA_001399705.1 Kouleothrix aurantiaca | reverse complement strand
CGCGGCATAACGGGCCTTTATCCCACGTGCGCTTCGTTCTTTCGTGGCTGTACTGCTTCCTTATGCCAAAAAGACAGAAAGCGCCGTTCGAGATCGAGACACGTTTTCGCCTAAGACTCGCCCAACGGGTTGGCGTTCAGTTGCCGCGAGCGCTGTATAAACCTCTTCAAAAAACGATGATCTCGCGCGCGAAGCGGTCAACTGCAACGCCGTGTTGGGTGGCGATTGGGTTGTGCGAGGCCTCCCAAGGCAATAATATAGCGACTAAAAAGCAGCATACTATCAAATCGACATAAACAAACGCTAGAGTTCGAGCACGAGGCGAACACCCTGTTCGATGAACTCAAGCGTTCGTCCACTCACGTGACCAATGTGCTCATCCAGTGTCTGTTTATCCAACGTCACGATTTGCGATACATTAACCACTGAGTCTTTGGCCAAGCCAGATTCATTCGCGGATAGAAATACATTCCCTGGTGCTGCCGCAAGTCGAAGATTGCTCGTGATGATCACAACGACAACGGTCGCAAGTCGACTGCTCGTGAAAGCATCGGCTTGGAGAAGGAGAACTGGACGCCGATAGCCTGGAGCAGCACCCACGGGCTCGGGGAGATTTGCCCACCAAATATCACCGCGTTGCATTACCAGTCTTCTTTCGAGAGGACACGCGTTTGAGCAGCAGCGAGTGCCGGGTCAAGAGTACTGGTCTCATCAGAATAGACCTGATCGAGCGCTTCAGTAATACCCTGATACTTGAATGTTTGTAAGTAAAGCTGAACAGCACGAGCAAAAAGCTCGCTCCGCGATAGTCCATTGTCGTGGGCAAACTGTTCGGCCGCTTGGAAAAGCGGATCAGGAATAGAGATAGCTGTTTTCATATCAAGAGTATAACAGAAGTTATACCGCAGGTCAAGGGGCAGCAAGATGTGGAGGATACTTAATAGCGAAGCCACCCAACGGATTGGCGTTCAGCTGCCGCGAGCGCGCCGCCACCAACTTCCAAAAAAGCTAGGATCTCGCGCGCGAAGCGGTCAACTGCAACGCCGTGTTCGGCGCGCGACTCGCGTGCGATTCACTTGAAAGCCACTAACTATAAATATATTGTCACGCTGTATTGATTCGTGCGAGCCCACGTAATAAACCACCTAGGTCGAGCAAGATGCCACCAGGATATCCCATGGCCACAAGAATATAAAAGAGTGCCATCCTCTCGTCGGAATCGGTGAGAACTCGGGCTATCTCTCGGTCAAGTGCCTCGGTCGACTGGTCGATTCGGACTGATTCAGCGGCTTTGTAGAGTCGCTCCGTTTCGTCAAAGGCGGCCTGACTCACCACCATCAGGAAATCTTGGACATCTGTGAACATTGCGTCAACCTCGACACGGTACTCGTCCGGCTCTCGCGTCAAGCCGTCTTCCTTGTCCCACATGTAAAGGAGTAAGCCCGCGCGTCGTAACGCAACTCGCGTCCGGGCCACCACATACTGACCCTCGATCCAATCGAGCCTTGTGAAGTCCTCTCGATCGAGGCCCGCCCGAATGTGACGCTGAAGCAGGCGACAAGAATTCTTGCAGCCATTCAGGAAGCTCTGAGCCTGTAACGCAGTGAGCGCAGCACGCATCGCCTCTGCTCGTGAGACATCAAACACTTTCGGCAAGAAACTGGCGATGGTACCAAGTGCTGAAACATCCGCGTCGATCTCCGCGACCAACAGGTCGAAATCCATCTGTTCCGCCATTTCCGCAACCATCGCCTCCTGCACGTCGGGATCCAAACCCATCTGACGGATCTCCCACGTTAGATGAGTCCGCAACGACATACCGTCACATACAAAATCTAGGTCCATACCGTTCCGAGGCGGGTAGATGATGTGGGCAATTTCATGCGCTAGGCAGAAGCACTGCAGCGCGGCTTTCTCCAATTCCGGTACAGAAGCCAATGCCTCATCACGAAATGTATGATTAGGAAATGGCTGCTCATAGGCGCGATGGCGCTCGAAACTATACAGCGCAAGTTGAGGCTGGCGAAGCCCCAGTAAAAACTCGGCAAACCACTTCGCGACCGCCGACTGAGCCAAGGCTTTGGTATCGCCAGTGAATCCCGGGTTATGTAGCACACGCTGAAGATTGAAATATTCGACCAGTAGCGTGTCGAAACGCTCGCTGCGGATCAGGATGTTTCCCGCCGCGTTGCGCAGAATGGACACGTCGGGCAGCGCGCACCAAGTGACCCATATTTGAAGCTCCAGGCTTTGCCCACGGCATATCCC
>LJCR01001049.1 GCA_001399705.1 Kouleothrix aurantiaca | reverse complement strand
ACCACGCGCTGCGCGGGCAGGCCCAGCGCGCAGCAGTAGGCGCGGGTCGATTCCAGCGCCACGAAGTAGCGGCTGAAATGCTGGCAGAACCAGCTGCCGTGGAAATCGTAGTCGGTGGTGGCGATGGCGAGCGAGGTCGCGATCTGGCCGCGCGCCAGCAGGTGGCCGACCATGTTGGCAGGCATGTAGTGCGTGCACACAGTAATGTCGGGCTGGAAGGTGCGAATCAAGCGCGCCAGCGGCGCGGCGTTCAGCCGATCCCAGAGCGGCAGGGCCGGCTCGGTGGCGAAGGGGCGGTGCTGCGCCTGGTAGCCCAGCTCCATCAGCCAGGGCGCTATGCGTGCCATCGGGAAATACACGCCCGAGTAGGTGGTGCGCAGCAGGCCGCTCGCCAGGGCCAGCGCATCTTTGTGGTCTGCCTCGACGCCTGGTATGTCGCGGAAGGCGCGCTCAAGCGCTGCGCCGGCTGTACCATGCCCCGAGCCAACGCTGGCGGAAAGAATGAGTACGCGCTTGGCCATGGAAAATGCTGGCTCCGTTGTTCCTGGTGAGAAAGGTGCGCCCGCCGCGCCTCAGTGGCCCTGCTTGCTTTCGAACGCGGCCGCAGCGCCCGCGCGCAGATCGCGCAGCCCCACCAGCTCCTGGCGCTGTTCATCCCACAGCTTCAGCGTAAACGCGTGCAGGCTCGATCGAATGGTTAGCCGGGTGGCATCCTGGAAGCGCGGGTGGCTCTGGTGCACCTGCTCCAGGTAATAGTTGGGAATGCGCGGGCAGAGGTGATGGACATGGTGAAAGCCGATGTTGCCTGTTACCCACTGCAGCAGCGGCGGCAGCTGGAAGTACGAGCTGCCCCTGATCGCAGCGTCCTCGTAGCTCCACGTCTCGTGATGGTGCCAGCTTGTGCCTTCGAACTGGTGCTGGCAGTAAAAAAGCCACACCGCCACAAAGCCGGCGCAGAAGACCACCGGGGCCAGGATGCTTAAAAATGTGCCCAGGCCCACGGTGAGCGCAGCCACCGCCAGAATCACCAGCCAGGCCAGGTTGGTCAGGTGCACGCTCCGCCGCTCGCGCGGGCCACTGGTGGGCAGCAAAACGCGCTGCCGCACCACAAACGAGTACACTGGCCCGGCCAGCAGCATCGGCACCGGGTGGCGAAACGTGCGATACGTGAAGCGCTCCCACGGCGACAGCGCCAGGTACTCGGCAACGGTCAGCATCAGCACGTCGCCATAGCCGCGCCGATCGAGATCGCCGCTGGTGGCGTGGTGCATGGCGTGGTCGTGGCGCCACTGGTAGAAGGGCGTGAGCGTGAAGACGCCGCAGATGCTGCCGAGCAGCTCGTTCGCCCGCGCCGACGCAAAGAACGAGCCGTGCCCGCAATCGTGCAGGATGATGAAAATGCGGATCAGAAAGCCGCCCGCAAGCACGGCCAGGCCCAGCGTCAGCCAGTAGCTCGGGCTGAGCAGCATCAGGTACCACAGCAGCAGGTATGGCAGAAAGCTGCTGAGCACCTGCTAGGTGCTGCGCCAGGCGTCGGGGCGCTGGTAGCGCTGGGCTACCGTGCGCCAGCTGGGTGTTGCAGAAGCCGCAGGGGCGTGCCGTTCTCGATGCATTGGCGTTGCTCCGGGCATGATATTGTTGCGGGGCCAGGAAACGGGCGAGCTGGTATGGCGCTGGGGTGCCTGGGCGGCAGCCGCTGTGCGCGGCGCTAGTATAGCACATGCGGCTGCGCGTTTCTTCTTCATTACCCGATCAAAAAGCGAGCGTGTGGGCGTGCTGGCTGTTGTGCTTTCGCGCATGGGAACGCTGGCGCGCCGGCATTTTTGGCTCACATGGCGGCCAGCAGCGTTGCCGCCAATCGCTGCATTGCCGCTGTGTTCCATTCGCGGTAGCGCGCAATGCTCCCGCGCATCGCCGCCAGGCGCGCCGGCTCGGCCACGAGCTGCCGGAACAGGCCGTGCTGCTCGCGCGCATCCATTGCCGCCCACCCCAGGCCGTGCCGCTCGATGAAGGCGGCGTTGCCCTGTTCCTGGCCAGGAATATAGGTCGTGGCGACAAAGGGCGTGCCGAGCGTCACGGCTTCGAACAGCGCGTTTGGGCCGGCCTTGCCGATCACAAGATCGGCGGCGGCCATGAATGGCGCGATCTGGGGCGTGAAGGGAATTGAGCGCACGCGCGGCTCGTGCTGAAAGCGCGCGGCCAGGGCTGGGTTGCTGCCATAGGCCAGCAGGATCTGCGGCGCGCCGGCGGCCAGCAGTGCTTCAACAC
>LJCR01001048.1 GCA_001399705.1 Kouleothrix aurantiaca | reverse complement strand
CCTACCGCATGCCCAACGGCAAGCTGATCGAAGAGGTGGGCGTGCGGCCCGACATCGCCATTGCAGCCGACTGGTGGCGCTTCGATCCGGCCGACGATCCGCAGGTGCAGGCCGCGCTGGCTGTGCTCAAAGCGCATCGCTAAGGCGCCGCAACATCCGCCAAAGGTCGGAGCCAGCGCAGGTTGACATACCCTGCGCCGAATGCTATAGTGCATGCACTGGCATGAAACATTTGTGAAGGACCGCCGTTCGATGACCAACCTGCGCGCCATGATGATGATGCGGCTGAATGTGCGAATGCGCATTCGCAGCATGATCTCGCCCGCAGCAGGTGCATCGCCAGGGTAGTTCCTTCTTCCACTATGCGAGCATCGGCCGTGGGCACCGCGCAGGCGCCTGCGGCTTTTTGATTCCGAACAGCCGCGGGCACGTTCGCCAGCTGAACGGCAATCTGCGACAGCCCGTCGCCAAGGAGGCTCGTATGTCGAAGAAGAATCACCCATCCGGCGGCAAGAGCAGCAAGCCCGCCACCAAAAATGGCGGTTTCAAGCAGCCATTTTCTCGCGGCACGCCACTCTCGCGCCGGCCGCCGCGCCAGCCCGGCCGCTAGTATGCTTTTAGCGTAGGGGTTTTTGGGAAATCGGTCAGGGACAATGTCTTTCAAATAGCCACAAAGACTCGAAGACTCTAAGATTTCAGAGCATCCTGATGCCCTTTGCGCTTTCGCGTCTTCGTGGCAATCGTTCCTTACCGTTCTGTTTGGGCCTGGCTCAGTGAGCGAAGGGTTTACAGCATGTTTCTCCACAAGACAACAAGCATGCTCATGCGCCAGCGCGGGCTACCGCGCCACCGCTTGACCATGCATTGCGCTGCCTGAAATTCCGAACACCGGATCGCGCGGGCCGCCCTTGCCGGGCGGCCTTTTTTTGTTGCCCATCAGAAAGGAACTCCAAGCCATGAATTCGCAAACGCCGTGGTACATCACCACATCCATTCCCTATGTCAACGCGCGCCCACACATCGGCCACGCGCTCGAAGACGTGCAGGCCGACGCGCTGGCACGCTACCAGCGGCTGAACGGCCGCGATGTCTGGTTCCTCAGCGGCACCGACGAAAACAGCCTGAAGAATGTGCGCGCCGCCGAGCAGGCCGGCATCCCCACCGCCGAGCTGGTCGAGCGCAACGCGGCACATTTCTACGCCCTGCGCGGCGCGCTCAACCTGTCGTTCGACGATTTCATCCGCACCAGCGTGGATGCGCGCCACACAGCCGGCGTCCGCGCCCTCTGGGAGGCGTGCGCGCGCAGCGGCGACATCTACCAGCGCCCGTATCGCGGGCTGTACTGCGTTGGCTGCGAGCAATTTTACGCCGAAGACGAGCTGACCGACGGACTATGCCCCGAGCACCTGGTCGCGCCCGAGCTGATTGAGGAGCAGAATTATTTCTTTCGCCTGTCGCGCTACGCCGGCCAGCTCGAAGACCTGATCAGCAGCGACCGGCTGCGGATCGTGCCAGCCACGCGCAAGAACGAAGTGCTGAGCTTTGTTCGCGGCGGGCTGGAAGATTTCAGCATCTCGCGCTCGCGCTCGCGGGCGCGCGGCTGGGGCATTCCCGTGCCCGGCGACCCCGATCAGGTCACCTACGTCTGGTTCGACGCGCTGGGCAACTACATCACCGCGCTGGGCTACGCCGAGGGGCACGAGCAATTCGCGCGCTACTGGGCGAACGGCCCGCACCGCACGCATGTGATCGGCAAAAACATCATCCGCTTCCACGCGATCTACTGGCCGGCCATGCTACTTTCAGCTGGCGTGGTGCCGCCAACCGACATCTTTGTGCACGGCTTCGTCACGGCGGGCGGGCGGAAGATCGGCAAGTCGCTTGGCAATGTGATCGACCCGGTGGAGCTGGCCGAACGTTTCGGCACCGACGCGCTGCGCTACTACCTGCTGCGCGAAATCCCCGCCACCGGCGATGGCGATTTCTCGATTGAGCGGCTGGTGCGCGCCTATAACGCCGACCTGGCCGACGGCGTAGGCAATTTGCTCAGCCGCACGCTTGGCATGCTCAACCGCTACTACGATGGAATCGTGCCCGCGCCAGCCGCGCCCACCACCCTCGAACAGCCGCTGCTCGCCGCCAGCGCAAACCTGTACGCACGGCTCGACGCCGCGCTGGAGCGCTTTGCGCCCGACGAGGCGCTGGCCGCGATCTGGGAGCTGGTGGCGCTGGCGAATAAATATGTGATCGAAACGCAGCCGCTGTCTC
>LJCR01001046.1 GCA_001399705.1 Kouleothrix aurantiaca | reverse complement strand
GTATAACGTATCACCAACACGAGGAGTTTATGGCGCGTCCGATTGGCATTCTGGCGCTGGCTGGCCTGAGCTTTCTGGCAGCGCAGGGCACCGGCATCCGCCTGTTTTTTCACCTGTTCTACCTGCTGCTGGCGCTGCTGGTGCTTTCCTACCTGTGGGCGTGGTTTAATTTGCGCGGCCTGCTGGTGCAGCGCGAAACCTTCACGCACCGCACGCAGGTGGGCGAACACGCCCGCGAGCGCATCACCATCCGCAACCTCTGGCCGCTGCCCAAGCTCTGGCTCGAGCTGCAAGACCACTCGACCATGCCCGAGCACGGCAATGGCTTTGTAACCTACCTGCCAGCCAACGAGCGGCGGCGCTGGGTGTCGCGCACGCCCTGCACCATGCGCGGCAAGTTCACGCTTGGCCCGGCAACGCTGGTCAGCGGCGACCCGTTTGGCATCTTCAAGCTCGAACGCAAGGTCGAGGGCACCGGCGAAGTGCTGGTGTACCCGCAAACCACGGCGCTGCCGGGCTTTGTGCTGCCGAGCGCCGAGCTTCCCGGCGGGCAGGATGTCAAGAGCCGCACCTACCATGTCACGCCCAACGTGTCGTCCATTCGCGAGTACGCGCCCGGCGATAGCTTCAACCGCATCCACTGGCGCAGCACCGCGCGCAGCGGGCAGCTGATGGTCAAGGAATTCGAGCTCGACCCGACCGCCGACGTGTATGTCGTGCTCGACATGCAGGAGCGTGTGCAGCAGCAGCTGGCCGGCGATGTGCCGCCAACGCCGGGCCGCGCCGCCCGCGAGCTGCGCGTGGCCGAGTCGACTGAGGAATATGGCGTGCTGACGGCATCCTCGATTGCGCGGCACCTGCTGGAGCTGAACCGCACGGTTGGGCTGGTGTCGTGGGGCCAGCACCGCGAGGTCATCCCCGCCGAGCGCGAGTCGCGCCAGCTGTTTAAGATGCTCGAGGCGCTTTCGGTGCTGCGGGCGCATGGCGCGCAGCCGCTGGCCGAGGTGTTGGCCGCCGAAAGCGTGCGCTTTGGCCGCAACTCGACGCTGGTGATCATCACGCCGTCGCTCGACGAGCGCTGGGTGGTGAGCTTGCAGCAGCTGCTGTATCGCGGCGTGCGCGCGGTGGTCGTGCTGATCGACCCCGAGTCGTTTGGCGGCTGGCGCAATACCTACACCATCCAGTCGCGCCTGGCCGAGCTGCGCGTGCCGACGTTTATTTTCAAGCAGGGGCAATCGCTGGCCGACGCGCTGGTGAAGAAAGACGTGTGGATCGTCGGCGGCGACGGCTGGGCCTACGACATCGGCTTTGGCGGCCTGGATCACGTGCTGGCATCAGGACGCAACGTCAACATTCTGGTACTCGACACCGAAGTCTACTCCAACACTGGCGGCCAGTCGTCCAAATCCACGCCAATTGGCGCGGTGGCGAAGTTCGCCGCCAAGGGCAAGGCCACGCCCAAGAAGGACCTGGGCCTGCTGGCAATGGCCTACGGCAACGTGTATGTGGCGCGCGTGGCCATGGGCGCCGACGACCAGCAGACGCTGAAGGCGTTTCTGGAAGCGGAAGCCTACGACGGCCCTTCGCTGATCATCGCCTACAGCCACTGCATCGCGCACGGCATCGACATGCGCAAGGGCCTGGCCCAGCAGAAGCTCGGCGTGCAGAGCGGCCACTGGATGCTGTATCGCTACAACCCCGAGCTGGCCGAGCAGGGCCAGCACCCGCTGGTGATCGAGTCGAAGGCGCCGAGCGTGCCGCTGGAGCAGTATGTGTACAACGAAACACGCTACCGCATGCTGCAGCAGAGCGACGAGCACCGCGCCGAGGAGCTGCTGGCGCAGGCCAAGCAGAACATCAAGGCGCGCTGGGCGCACTACCAGGAGCTGGCCGCCGAGCCGCGCGGCGAAGGCAACGGCGCGAAGTAGGAACCGGTTTTGACGTTTCAGGTTGGCAGGTTGAACGAAACAGAACCTTGCAACGTGCAACCTTCCAACCTGCAACCTCGTGTAACCTCAACGAGGAGCCAGATAATGAACGAAGTTTTCCCCGACAAGATCGACCTGAGCACCAGCTACCTCGGCTTCACGCTCGAAAACCCGATCGTCGCGTCGGCCTCGCCGCTTTCCAAAAAGCTCGATCTGGTCAAGCGGATCGAGGATGCCGGCGCAGGCGCGATCGTGCTCTATTCGCTGTTCGAGGAGCAGATCAACCACGAGAGCCGCGAGCTGGATCACTACCTGACGCGCGGCACCGACCACTACGGCGA
>LJCR01001045.1 GCA_001399705.1 Kouleothrix aurantiaca | reverse complement strand
CCTTCGTCTTTCCACAATTGGAAAAAGAAAACCTGCGCCAGCGAGCGCGCCTGTATCAGCACTGAGCCGCCGTGTCTCAGCCGCTGAAGCCCAGGCGATTCGCGATCTTCGCCGCCGCCTGGACCGTCAGCCGCCCGTAGTCGGGCAGGCGATCAAACGTCACGCGGTACGACGGCCCGGAAATGCTCACGGCGGCGATCACCGCCCCAGTGGCGTCGCGCACGGGTGCGGCCACGCCATGCAGCCCTTCTTCGACTTCGCCCACCGCCTGCGCATAGCCACGCTCGCGCACCAGCGCCAGCTCGGCGCGCATGCGCACCGCGTCGGTGATCGTTCGGTCGGTGATGCGCACGAGCGGGCGCGCCAGAATGCGCTCGATCTCGGCGGCGGGCTGGAAGGCCAGCAGCGCCTTGCCGTTCGCCACACAGGTCAGCGCGGTGCGCCGGCCGACCCAGTTCGCGTCGCGCACCAGGTGCGGGCCCGAAAACTGCTCGACATTGATGACTTCGTCGCCATCGCGCACGGCCAGAATCACGGTTTCGCGCGATGACTCGGCCAGCTCGATCAGGATCGGCCGCGCAGCCGTGCGCACGTCGCCAAAATGCGTGACCTGCCCGGCCAGGCGCAGCAGCATAAAGCCCAGGCGGTACTTCTCGGTGCCGGGCACGCGCTCAAGCAGGCCTTCGCGCTCCATCGTTGCCAGCAGGCGCGAAGCCGTGCTTTTGTGCAGGCGCGTTTTGCGGCTCAGCTCGCTCACGCCAAGCTCAGTCGGCCCGTTGTCGAACACCTTCAGCAGGGCGACAGCGCGGCGCACTGACTGAATTAGCGTTCCTGGCTCGTGTTCATCAGTGTGTTGCATAATATGAGACATTAACCGTATCGTGCAACATCTATCGTAACACCCGCAAAAAAACATGTCAATAGGCCAGTTTCTTGACTTTCCAGCAAAAAGACATATACTCGACATACGCCAAGCCCAAGCCAAAAGAGCATCGTTGTGACGCGGTGGTACCCGGTTGCAGGATGCGCAACAAACGCTCAGCATGCAGCACGCCGGGCATGATTGCTACCGCTCCACTCAGCTAGACGCGAACCCGCGCCGATCGCACTTCCCGCCTGACCGGTCAGCGCGGGCTTGCCGGCGTTCGGGCGCATGGCCTGCCCGGCCATGGCACAACGGATCAGCTTCGCACAGGAGGTATTCATGAACCAAGGCCTCGCCCCTCGTCGGATCATCAGCATGGCAGCCGCGCTCGTACTGGTTGCGCTTGTTCTGGCCGCATGCGGCAGCGGTGGCACCGCCAGCCAGGCCAAAATTCCGCTCAAGCTCGCTGAAAATAACTGGACTGGTTCTTCAATTAATGTCAATGTCGCGAAGATTCTGCTGGAAGAGCAGCTTGGCTATAAAGTCGAGCTGGTGACGATCGACGAAAATCTTCAGTGGGCCGCGCTCGGCAAAGGCGACATCAGCGCGAGCCTGGAGGTCTGGCCTTCGGGGCATGCCGCCAACGTCAAGCAGTACATCGACGATCAGAAGGTTGTCGAGAACCTGGGCCCGCTGGGCGTGGTTGGCAAGATCAGCTGGTATGTGCCAACCTACGTCGTGCAGGATCACCCCGAGCTGGCGACGATCGACGGCTTCAAGAAGCCCGAAGACATAGCGCTGTTCAAAACAGCCGAGTCGGGCGACAAAGGCCAGTTTCTGGCCGGCGACCCGAGCTGGGTGCAGTACGACGAAGATATCATCAAGAACAACAGCCTCGACCTGAAGGTCGTGCGCGCCGGCTCCGAGCAGGCCGTGCTGGCCGCGCTCGATTCGGCCTACAGCCGCAAGCAGCCGATCTTGTTCTACTTCTGGACACCGCACTCCATCCACGCCAAGTACGACCTGACGGCGGTGAAGCTGCCCGAATACACCGACGGGTGCTACGAAAAGGCTGCATCGGGCGGCGTGAGCTGCGACTACCCGAAGGACGTGCTGTTCAAGATCGCCTGGGGCGACCTGAAGAACAAAGCGCCCGACGCCTACCAGTTCCTGAAGAACATGCAGTACACCGACAAAGATCAGATCGGGATGATTGCGGCGGTGGAGCTGGATAAGAAAACTGCCGAGCAGGCCGCGCGCGACTGGGTCAGCAAGAACGAAAGCGTGTGGAAGGCCTGGATCCCGGCGAAGTAAACAGCGAGCAGTTTGCAGCAGGCAGCAAGCAGAATGGCCAGTGCCGACTGCTGCTGCCTGCTGCCGACGTGGATTGAAAAGGCACAACTG
>LJCR01001044.1 GCA_001399705.1 Kouleothrix aurantiaca | reverse complement strand
GGCTGTGCTTGCGCTCGGCGCGCTGGCGCTTCTGCTCGGTGGCGGCGGCCTGCTGCCGGCCACGCTGGCAAGCCGCCTTGCAAGCATCACTAGCTACCTGCTGCCCTTCGACGCCAGCGCAGTAACGATCACGCCCGCCAACTTCGCCGTGGTGGAGCGCATGGCGCAGATCCAGGCCGGCTGGCGCATGCTCATAGCGCACCCACTCACGGGCGTCGGGCCGGGCAATTACAGCAACGCCTACCCCTTCTTTGCAATCGGACCCTGGTATGTTTCGCGCGGGCACGCACACAACTACTATGTCCATATCGCCGCCGAAAGCGGGCTGACTGGCCTGCTGGCCTACCTGCTTTTGTTGGGCGGCGTGTTGCGGCAGGCGCGGCGCACATTACGATCTGTTCAGGCGACTATCAAGCGCAGTATTGCCATAGGATGTTGTGGTATCATTGCAGCGGTGGTAGGACACAACGTGTTCGAGAACCTGCACGTGCTCAGCATGGGCATCCAGCTCGCAGCCGTGTGGGCCCTTCTCGGCGCCCTTGAGCAACCAGAGCAACGCCCGCACAACCAGAGTTTACAAAGCACAAAGAATGGGAGTTGAAGCATGCGCTATCTTGTCACGGGTGGGGCCGGCTTTATTGGCAGCCACCTTGCCGACCATCTGCTCGCGCGCGGTGATGAAGTCATCTGCCTTGATAATTTTAACGATTACTATGCCCCCGCCCGCAAGCGGCGCAATATTGCCGCCGCGCTGACCAAACCGGGCTATACGCTCGTCGAAGGCGATTTCCGCGACCAGGAACAAATGCAGCAGCTGTTTGCCACGCACCGGCCGCAGCGCATTGCGCACCTGGGCGCGATGGCCGGGCCGCGCCCCTCGGTGCAGCGCCCGCTACTCTACGAAGAAGTGAATGTGCGCGGCACCGTCAACCTGCTCGATCTTGCGCGGCAGCACGGCTGCGAAGGCTTTGTGCTGGCTTCCACGTCGTCGGTGTACGGGCAGGCGCCCACGCCCTGGACGGAAGACCTGGCGACCGACCGGCCACTTTCGCCCTACGCCGCCACCAAGAAGGCCGCCGAGGTGCTGGCCTACACCTTCCACTACCTCTACCAGATGCCGACGCGCGTGGTGCGCTTCTTCACGGTCTACGGCCCGCGCGGCCGCCCCGACATGACGCCCTACGTCTTTGTCGACGCGATGATGCAGCGCAAGCCGATTACCCTGTTCAACGGCGGCGAAGGCGTGTACCGCGACTGGACCTATGTGGACGATATTGTGGCGGGCGTGATCGCCGCGCTCGACAGCGATATTTCGTTCGATATTTTCAACCTCGGCAACTCCAGCCCGGTGCAGCTGCGCGATTTCATTTCGCTGCTTGAGCAGGTGACCGACCTGGAAGCCATTATCGACTCCAAGCCGCTGCCCGCCGCCGACCCGCCCGGCAGCGGTGGCAGCGGGCGCAGCTTGGTGCCGGCCAGAATATACGCCTGGGCCGGCTGCACCTGCGCGATATAGAGATCGTTGCCCTTGAGCACCGCGCAGCTTATGCCCAGCACGGCGCGCTTGGCCGCCGGCATGTTGAAGTTCTGCTCGTACAGCGCCTTATTCGCCGCGCTAATCGCCTTGCGCAAGGCCGAGGTCACGCTGTATGAGCTGTCGTCGTAGAACAGCCGGCAGACGATCTGCATCACCATCTTGCAGGCGTCGCGCGTGCGGGGCGCATCGTGCTCGGCCTCGACCAGAATGTACAGGTTGCCTTTGCGGCCCTCGGGCGCAAAAAAGCTCGCCGGCACGGTTTCGAGCACCATGTCGCTGCTTGGCTGCTGGATGCCGCTGATCAGGCTAAACTGGCTCGACTGGGCTTGGAACGGGGGCATGGCCTTCTTTCGGGAAATGGCTGAGCGGGGCAATTATACCACGCCGATTGACCACCGGAAGATTCACCACAGAGACACAGAGACACGGAGGCCGGGAGACAAGGAGATGAGCAGACACAAGATGGGGAGTGCGAACAATAGCGTCCTAAGTAGCCGGCAGCCGTGTATCGAAGTTCTCGTGTCTCGTGTCTCGTGTCTCGGTTCTATGGTTCAGCGGTTCTGTAGTTTCGTGGTTCAGCGGTTCTCGGTTCTTCAGTTTCGCCCTACGGCAGCCGCACGCGCGCTTCTTCCAGCACCAGCAGGCCGTCGCGCGCCAGGCCAGCCACCAGTGTTTCGAGCCAGGGCGTGTCGGCATCGGCGAAATCGGGTTTGAGCGCGCGCCCAAGTTCGGGC
>LJCR01001043.1 GCA_001399705.1 Kouleothrix aurantiaca | reverse complement strand
CTGCTGAACTACGGCCACACGCTTGGCCATGCCGTCGAGGCGGCGGGCGGCTACGGCGCGCTGCTGCACGGCGAGGCAGTAGCCATCGGCATGGACCTGGCCGCGCAGATTGCCGAGCGGATGGGCATGTGGAGCGCGGGCGACGTTCTGCGCCAGCGCGCGCTGCTGGCTGCCTACGGCCTGCCCACAGCCCTGCCACCTGAGATGGATCCGGAAGACCTGCTGGAGCGCACGCTGCGCGATAAGAAGGTGCGCGCCGGGCGCGTGCGCTGGATCCTTCCAACCAGCATTGGCCACGCCGTGGTGCGCGATGATGTGTCCGAATCGCTTGTGCACGACGTTCTGCTTGCGCAGCGCATCTAGGCGCTTGGCAAAACGTACGCTCTTGTGCAAGGACCATCGTACCGCTTGAATGGCGTAGGGGCGCGTGCTACACTGCGCAAAGATAACGATTTTTTAATCTTTCCCTCGCAAGGAGCGGACAATGCAGCCTATAACCTATCCTTCCGATTCACTTGCCAGCATTGAAGAGCACATTTTGCGCATTGAGCATATGCTCGATCACCACGCCATTGCCCTGGCCGAAATGCGCGACGAGCTGAACGACCTCAAGCGCCGCAGCGAATGGTACGACATCCAGTTTAGCGAAATGCTGCGCGTGCTCGCCCGCGATATGCGCGAATTGCGCGCCAGCGTCATTTGTTCGATGGTGAGCGACGGCCCGATCAGCGCGCAGTTCATGCAGAACTTGCTGCGCGAAACGCCTGAAGAGGCGCAAGAAGCCGCCGGAGCGGCGCGAACACAGCCGCTGCGTCGCGGCAACTAGCATTTCGCCACGTAAAAAAGCGACCGCGCTCTCTGGTGAAGGGAGCGCGGTCGCTTTGTGTTTCGCAGCGTGCAATTACTTGCCGGTCAGTACGCACTTTCGGGTGGAATTGCTCCACTCGCGCTGGAGGTAGTAGCGCCCGGTGCCCAACACCTGGTTATACAGGTGGCCCGAGGTTCCGCCCAGCGCCGTACCAAACGTCCACGCGCACTTGTCGCCATTCTCGTAGCCAGCCGCGTCGTACCAGGCGTCGCCGTTGTAGTCGGTGATCGCCTCGGCGTGCTCGTGGCTGGTCACGTTGATGGTCGCGTCAGCGTCGTCGTTGTTGGGGCGCTGCCCGGTGTCGCACGCGCTGGCGACCGTGCTGGCGTAGGGCTGGTTGGCGTAGATCGTCAGGTTCGCGCCGGTGCCGAAATCGCTATGATACGCGCAATACTGCGAGAAGGAGCAGTTCGCGCTGTCGTAGCAGCTGCCCACGTTCTTGGCGGTGAACATGAAGAACATACTTGTCGAACCGCGCGGCCAGTTGTTCAGCGACGCCACGCGATTGACTTCGGCCTGGAGCTGCGCATCGCTCAAGCACACCGTCGTCTGGCTCACGCTGTCGCTGCAGCCGCTGGCCGGGAAGGCGCTGGTGTCGAGGTAGGCGCCACCAAACGTCGAGCTGTGCAGAATATTGCCGCTGGTGTTGTCGTAATATTGCGTTGTGCTGTAGTACACATTGCTGGTGCTGCCGCTTGAAGCTGCCACATCCCGGAAATACTTTGTGATCACGCTCTGGTAGTTCGCGCTCACGCTGTAGCCACTTGGCACCCAGTAGATTGCGAATGTTTTGTTGGTATGCATCACCGGGCCGCCGTGATAGCTGAGGTTGCCTGCGCCGGCATTTTTCGGGCTGGCCTGGCCGCGCGAGTGGACAATACCGCGGATCGGGCCGTGGCTTGTGAGCGTGTCGCCGGCGGCCTGGCTGTTTGCGAAAGCCGGCGCGGCGAAAGCGAGAAGAAGCACGCCGAGAATAATGCCTGTGGCTAAGCGTCGCATACAGTGTCTCCTTGAAATGTGCGATCAAGAATTGCTTTGCGTGTACTTCCAATTAATGGCCTTAACACCTCCTTGCAGGCACAGCAAAGCCGCCTATCGCTTGTTGGCTTCAAACAAGCTAAGCGCTCGCAACAGCGGAGACATAACTATGCTAAAGAGGTAAAGTGTTACGGATTGTAACACCAGGCCCTGCGCATGTCTAGGGAATTTAGAATCTTCTTAGCTTTGACACAGGCGCTATCAAGGTTTGCACGAGCGGTGGCGCGCTTCCCGGCCAGCAAACGCGACAGATCATCCGCCTTGCTTGATCGCGTATACTGAGCAGGCACGAGTTCCGGCAATGAAGGATGCAGGTATGCGCCAGTTTATTCGCGTTTGTTTTGCTGCATGGGTGGCCGGCCTGCTGG
>LJCR01001042.1 GCA_001399705.1 Kouleothrix aurantiaca | reverse complement strand
CTTATGCAGAACACCTCGCTCGCCCCGGGCGCGCGGGATGCGGCTGAGCGGGTTCTGGCCGGCGAGCAGGACTCCGATCGCTTTGCCCGGCAGCTTATTATCGCGGCCCGAGCACTTCAAGCGCGGCAGCGCCGTCGGAACGCCGCCACGGACGATGAGTCGAACACCGAGCGTGCGCCGAGCATCTCGCTGCGGCCTGGCGCGGTGTTCGCGCCCCAGGCCAACGCGGTGGTTGCAGGCGCGCAGGGTGACTACATCGTCGCGGTCGCGAACCATGGCTTGGGCGCGCCCGAAGACGGCATCGTCCTCGACGGTGCCGCGACGGCGGTGTTGAGCGGTACAGGCGCTCCCGTCGATCTGGCTGACGCGGCGAACCTCTGGATTGCGGTGCGGAGCGGCACCGCCAATGACCCGGCCATTACCGAGGCGCAGGCGGCCGCAGGCTTTGCGCGGGAATTGGCAGCGCACGGCGGCGCGCAGCAGTGCCCTGACTGCGGCCAGTACATGAGCCTGAAAAGCCCGCACAACTGCCCGAACAAGGCCGCGGCCGCCGCGCCAGCGCTGGTACCCGTCGTGGCGCCATTCGACCAGGAGGCGCTGCGCGCGACGATCGCCGAGGCGGTCGTGGCGATGCCTCCAGTCACAGTGAGCCCGCAGGTCACCGTTGAGGCACCCCAGGTGACCGTGGAGAACAAGATCGACACGGATGCGCTGGCAGCGGCGCTGGGCGGCGCCGTCCAGCAGGCGCTCAGCGCCGCGCAGCCGGCGGCGCCCGGCGGCGTGGTTCAGCTCGACGAAGAGAAGCTGGCGGCGGCGCTCCGCGCTGGCCTGCCGCAGCAGATGACCGGGCCAGCGCAGTTCGACGCCGAGGCGCTGGCGAGCGCCATCAAGGCCGGCATGCCGCAGAACGTGACGGCACAGTTCGACGCCGAGGCGCTGGCGGCCGCCCTCCAGAAGGGCATGGCCGGCCAGCAAGCGCCACAGGTCACTGTGCAACTCGACACCGCCGCGCTGGCCGAGGCGCTGAAATCCATGCCGGCGCCCGTGATGGACACCTCTGCCTTCACCGCCGCGCTCCAGGCGACGCTGGCCAGCGTCGCGAACGGCAACGTTGGGGCGGTCGCGCCCATCGCTACGCCTGCCAGCTCGGACGGCCAGCCCATTGCGGTCGCGGCGCCAGACCCTGCCGTGGCCCAGGCCATGGTCCAGATGGCGCAGGCCGCAGCGCGGATGAGCGAAGTCGCCGAGCGGCTCGCGCAGGGCGGGCAGGCCGCAGCGCCGCCCGCCCCGACCGCGGGGAATGCTGACAGAGCACAGGACGCGCCAGTTGTGCGGGCGCCGCGCACCGGCCTCATCCGCCCTGAGGGCATGCCCCTGACCGCGCAGGAGCACATCCTGAGCCCGGTCACGTTGCCGGCGCCGGACCCGTACCTGATGGACGTCGCCGCGGCGGTGGGCGGCCAGCGCACCGATCCGCTGAGTGAATATATTCCCGATCTGGACCCGAATTACGAGATCGGCGAGACCAACGAGCGCATTTTACGCTCGATGTCGGCGGCGATCCAGGCCGGCCAGAAGGGCGACGCAAAACGCAGCTTCTGGTCGCGCGCGTTCGGCCTATACGGCCCCGCCGGCACCGGCAAGAACACGCTGGCGCGCCAGCTCGCCGCGTCGATCCAGACGGTCGACAAAGCCGGCAACGTCTCGCAGGGCCTCAACTACACCGAGTATAACGTGCTTCCCGACTCGACGCTGGAGGACGCGATCGGCACGGTGGTGTTGGAGCCGGACGGCAACGGTGGTACGCGCTCGCGCGTGAAGCTCGGCAAGATCGGCCTGGCGGCGGCGATGGGCTCCGTGATCTGTATCAACGAAATCGCCCGCAACGAGAAGCTGGCCACCGCGCTCCAGTCAATCCTGGAGGACGGCGAGATCATTATTGGCAGCCCGGAAGCCGGTATGACCCGTATCCCGGTTCACCCGGCCACGATCACGTGTATGACCTGGAACCCGGGCAACGAAGGCGACCCGGATCGCCCGGCGGCGGCGCCGCTCTCCCGCATTATGCCGTTCGAGCTGCCAAAGGCGACCGCCAAGGAGCGCGCGGCGCGCGTGGGCGGCTTCCTGAAGCAGTTCCAGCCGGCCGACGCCGCCGCCGGTGCGCCCCACACCCTCGACGCTTACCTCGTCGCCGGTGCCGACGCAGCCGGCAGTTGTGCCCAATGCCCAGCCGGCGGTGCAGCCGGTGCCGGTGCCCATGCCCGCGCTCCCGGC
>LJCR01001041.1 GCA_001399705.1 Kouleothrix aurantiaca | reverse complement strand
CCTTTATTGTGCGCCCGCCACTCGTCGCGCAGCAGGCCCATGAGTATCACATCCACATACTCGCCATTAACAAACAGCTGGCGGCGCTGGCGGCCTTCATCGACAAAGCCCAGCGCGCGGTAGCAGCGAATCGCCCGCTGGTTGGTGCTCCAGCTTGTCAGCCAGATCCGCTCGAAGTTCATGATGAAAAAGGCCCAGTCGAGAAACAGGCCGATCGCCTCGCGCCCGTAGCCCTGGCCCTGCGCCTCTTCGGCGTAGATCGCCACGCCAAAGGCCGAAACGCGCGAGCGCATGTCGATGCTGTGCAGGTTGATGTCGCCAACCAGCCGGCCGTCGACGTGGATACCAAACCAGGATTTATTGTCGCGCTCAAGCCGCTTTTCAAAGCGCTTTTCCATCGCGGCCAGCGAATCGGGCTCCCATGCGCCGTCGGCCAGGATGCTCGACTCGATGTGCGTGGTGAGCTCGTGCAGGGTTTTTAAATCGTCGCGCTCGATTGCGCGCAGAGTTACGTTTTTACCTTGAAGCATGGTTTGCTCCTAACTATGGGCGAGCGGCTTCACCAGGGTGACCATCTGGTAGGCCACAGTGAAGCCAGCTGCATGGTAGAGTTGCGGCGCCTGGCTGGCGCTTTCGCCGTCGACGCCGAGTTTGGCGATGGCGAGACCCGTATCGCGCATGCGCGCCAGGTTCGCCAGCAGCAGCGCGCGCCCGAGGCCGCGCCGCCGGTACGCGGGCAGCGTGCCAAGCTCGTCGATCCAGCCTTCCGCCCCCTCGCGCACCGTGCCCCAGCAGAACGCGCACAGCTCGCCGCCCGGCGCTTCGATCACGAGGTTCAGATCGGGCCGGTAGTCGGGCGCGGCCAGCCATTCGCGCACGTCGTCGAGCGTGTAGTCGAAGTGGTTCCAGTGCTCGCGAAAGGTCTGGTTGAACAGCGCAGTCCAAGCTGCCGCCTCGCGCTCGCCGCCGAGCAGGCGCAGGGTGTAGCCAGCGGGAACGCTGGGCACAGGCAGATCGGAGCCAAGCTGGCGCACCATGCGCAGGAACATGCGCTGCGGCGTGAAGCCGTTGCGCTGCAGCAGCTCAAGCCGGTATGGTATATCGTCGCGGCCCAGCGAACGAAGGCGCGCTGGCCGGCCACGTTCGTGGCCCAGCTCGCGCATGCGCGCCGCGCCCCACGCGATGATCGCGTCCCCAAGCGGTGTTTCGCGCACATCCGGCCGCACGTGGATGCGCAACCGCCCTTCCACCACGCCATCTGGCTCATCGACAAAGAGCTGGCCGAAGCCGGCTGGCTGACCCTGCGCATCGTCCCAGACATGGACATCCAGGTCGCCGGCCAGCTCCGCCAGATCATCGGCCGTGCTGCCCTGGTCAAGCTGATCAACCGCTTCGCAGGCGGCGACCAGCGCGGCCAGGGCCGCGGCCTCGGCGGGGTCGTCGTACGGTCGCGCGGTAAATAGCGTCATAGTTGTTACGCTTTCTATCAACACTATAGCCGAGAGCAAAATGGTTGCGCCGCAGAGCGCACAGAGACCCCGGAGTAAGACGGGCAAAACTCGGAGTCCTCCGTGTTCTCTGTGGCCCAATACGTCTGCATCCTGCTACAGCCCAGCGCGGCTCAATGCCATGGGCAACCCGCAACGGATTTCCGCAAGGTTGCATTACCCGTTGCGCTTGAGCTTGCCGGTGGCCTTGGCGTAGCGCTCGGCGCGGGTAAAGGCGAACAGGCCGGTTGGAATCGTGATCAGGCCAGTTATCAGCAGCGGCACAATGTAGGGCAGAAATGCCGCCTGCACGCTGATGCCTTCCAGCAGTGCCTTGCGCATGCCCTCGAGCATGTACGCGGCGGGCGAGATCTTGGCGAAGATCTGCATCCAGCCCGGCAGCACGCTGATTGGGTAGTACACGCCGCTCACCAGCAGCACCAGCGTTTTGATGATGTTGGTCATCTGCAGGCCCTTCTCGGGCGAAAGCAGCGGCAGCACGGCGGCAAACATGCCCAGGCCGATAAAGCTCAGGCTGCCAGTGACGACAATCAGCAGCATGCTTGGCACGTTTGCGTGGCTCAGGTCCACGTGGAAGAACAGCGCCACGATTGTCATAATGATCGAGGTGTGCAGCACTCCATACAGCACGGCAAAGGCCGCCTGCCCAAGCAGGTGCGTCAGGCGCGAGATCGGCGCCATAAAGGTGTACTCAATCGTGCCTTCCCAGCGCTCCCACTGGATCGCCTCGCTGACCATGTCGAAGACCATGGCGAGGTAGTGCCACACC
>LJCR01001040.1 GCA_001399705.1 Kouleothrix aurantiaca | reverse complement strand
ACTTTATACCACTGGCACAGCCCCACTGCCGCCTGCCCAATCACATTCATATAGGTGAATGGCTTGGCCAGTGCCACGCGCTGCCCGCCGATGGTGCCGACGGCCACGCGCGACTTGGCGATCTTCTCGCTGAACGAGAGATTATTGCGGCGCGCCAGCTCGCTCACGCACTGGAAACCCAGGTTGTGGCGCGTCTTCACATATTCTTCGCCCGGGTTGCCCAGGCCCATCACAATCCACACAAGCGCCTCTCTGCGGGTTAAACAAACATTGGAGCGGATGCGGGCCGGGCCGGGCGCGGCGCGCGCGGTGCAGCGCCTGCTCGGCGATCTCGCGCGTGACGGTTTCGGCCACCTGCATGGGCATGCCGCTGGCGCCAAACTCGGCGTGCGTCAGCATAAAGCACTTGTTATTCAGGTAGTCGATCGGCAGGAAGGCGAAGCGCCCGCTGCGCCAGGTGAGCGCGATCTCGGTGGAAAACCAGGTGTAGCCGGAAACCAGCGCGATGGTGCGCGAGATGCGTTCCAGCTCGTGCAGGCCGTAGCGCGCGATCTGCTCGGGGGTGACCAGCTCGGTGGCGTGGGTTTCGGGGTGCCAGAAGCAGGGCAGCACGGTGCCGAAGCAGTTGTAGACGCGGAACCAGGCGGGCCGCCCTTCCAGGTCGATTGGCTCGACGAACTCTTGCAGCAGGTAGGTATCTTCGTCGTCGTAGTCGCGCGCGTCGGCGAGGGCGGCGGCGGTGGGCTCCATGCCCAGCACCACGCCGCCCGAGCCCGAGCCGCGCGCCGGCTTGCAGACAATTCGCCGGCCGAGGTAGGCCTGCTCGGCGGCGCTCAGGTCGCGGCTGGGCTGCTCGGGCCGCCAGAGCAGGGTGCGGGGCATGGCCAACCCCACGCGCTCCAGCTCCTGGTGAATCACCGCCTTGTCGCCATAGATCCGCACGCGGTCGGGATCGTCGAGCACCATGCCGCCGGCATCCTTCACGGCGCAGCCCAGCTCGTAGTCGTTGCGGAACGAGCGCCCCATGTAGTCGATCAGGCAATCGACGTGAAGGGTGCCGCGCTGCAAGGCCCAGCGCAGCGTTTCGGCCTGCTCGTGATTTTTGCAGTGCACAAAATTCATGCCGCGCTGGTGGGCGGCATGCTCAAGCATGCGAATAAACTGCGGGGTGGGCGCATCGTCGCCGCGCCGCGCAAACACAATATGAAAGTGATGATGATTCATGCTTTTCCTGGTAAAAACCGAACACACGATCTGGTAGCATACCGCCAGTTGGCGTATGTTGCAAATGGCTGTGTGCGTGGGCGGCGGGGCCGCGCAGCGCATCAGGAGTCGGTTGACGGCAAGGGGGTGGGCAAGGGATCACTGCTATCTGTTACCTGATCGCGCCGCACCCAGCCCGTAATACGCGCGCCGCCGCGCACCACCACCTGGTACCAGCCGTCGCGCTGCTGGAAGATGAACAGGCGATCGTCGGGGCCGATATGGGCGAGCACATTGGCGTTGTCGCGCGGCGCGGCCAGCACATCTGCACCCTCGGCGGCAATTGGGCGCTGGGTTTTGTACTCGGGCGGCAGCAGCGCCGCGCCGTCGCTGGGGTCGCGCTCGTTGAGGTAGCGCACAATGCCGTTGGCGATGCCCACTGCCACACGGTCGGCCTGATCGATCATCACCGCGCGGTCGGCGGCGTTGGTGAGAAAGCCCATTTCGACAATGACGGCGGGCGTGGTGCGCGCAATCGCGTGCGTGTGGCGGCGGTAGTTGAAGGCGTAGTAGCCGCGCATATTGAAGGTAATCGCGCCATCCTGCGGCATGCCGGTGGCGTTTGCGTACTCGTCAACCATGCTGTCGAGCAGGTGCTGCGAGGCGCGCGAGGTGCGCCAGGGCGTCGCGAGCTTGAAGCCGCGGCTGTTCGTGCTGCTTGAGCCATCGGCGTGAATGGCCACAAAGGCGTCGGCATCGTAGGAAGGCGGCACGGTGGCGGGAATGAGATCGACCAGCAGGCCGCGGCTTTCGAGCAGCTTGACGACGCGATTGGCCACGTTGAGGTTGACATCGGCCTCGGCGAAGCCGCCGGCAAACGCGCCCGACGAGGTGCGCAGGCGTGCCAGCTCTTCGGGCAGATCTTTCGATTTCCAGTGGCCAACCTGGATGCCAACACGCGCGGCTGTGCCGGCCGGGCGCGGCGAAGGCGTGGGAATCACGCTTGGCGTGGCCGTGGCTGGAATTTCGGTGGCGGTAGGAATAGCGGTGTCGGTGGGCGGAACACGGGTGGCGCTTGGCT
>LJCR01000104.1 GCA_001399705.1 Kouleothrix aurantiaca | reverse complement strand
GGCGCGTTTGCATTTTGTGCGCCTGCGGCCAGCACACAAGAAAGTAGAGCAGAGCGATGGCATTGGACCCAACGTTGCAGGAACAGCTCGACCGCTACGGATTTAGCCAGGTGCTGGTGGTGCATCGCCAGGTGGCCGTGCTGACGACCAGCCGCCCTGATTTTGAGCAGATCGATAATCATTTTCTGCCCGCGCCGATTGTGCTGCAAAGCCGCGAGCGCGGCAGCGTGCCCCATGCCGGCCAGACGACGGTGCGCCACTTCCCGCGCCTGGGCATTACCCTCGGCTATGTCGACCACGACGGGCTCGCGGGCTTGCAGTCGCACCCCGAGATAGAGTCGATCTATGCGACGCACACGGTTGGGATTGTGCGCCCGGTGCGCACCACTGCTGCGACGCTGCGCCGCCGCCTGACCTGGGGGCTGCAGTCGATGCAGATCGACCAGTTCTGGGATCAGGGCCTGACGGGCAAGGGCGTGCGCGTCGGCCACCTCGATACGGGCGTGGATGCGAACCACCCGGCATTGAAGGGGCGCGTGGCGGGCTTTGCCGAGTGGGATATGCTTGGCAATCGCGTGGCCGATGCCAAGCCGCACGATAGCGATGTGCATGGCACGCACACCGCCGGCACGATCGCCGGCAAGCTGGTGGGCGATCGGGCGATTGGCGTTGCGCCGGAGTGTGAGTTTTACTCTGGTTTGGTGGTGGAGGGCGGCGCGGTGCTGGCGCGCGTGCTTGGTGGCATGGAGTGGATGCTGGAAAGCGGCGTCAAGGTGCTGAGCATGAGCCTGGGCTGGCGCGGCTACGACCCCAGCTTCCTGGTGATCACGCGGCGATTGCGCCAGCAGGGTGTGCTGCCGGTGTTTGCGATTGGCAACGAGGGCGTGGGCACCAGCCGCTCGCCGGGCAACTACCCCGAGACGCTTTCGGTCGGCGCAATTGATCGCGGGCGCCACGTTGCGGCGTTTAGCGGCCGCGTGCGCTTCAACCGCGATCCGGATCCCATTCAGCCCGATATTGTTGCGCCGGGCGTGAGTATTATTTCGGCCAAGCCGGGCAGCGGCTACCAGTCGATGGATGGCACGTCCATGGCGACGCCGCACGTCGCAGGGGTGGCGGCGCTGCTCTGGCAGGCCCGCCCCGACGCAACCGTCGATCAGGTTGAGCTTGCGATCCGCCAGACCTGCACGCGCCTGGAGGATGACCCGCTGCGCTATGGCGATGGGCTGATCAACCCGCTGGCCGCGCTCCAGGCGCTCACCAATGATGCGAAGACGGTGTAGGTGAACGACGACCGACGACCGACGACTGGGTGGTTCACCACGGAGGCGCGGAGGCGCGGAGAGTTGCAGGTTGCAGGTTTGCAGGTTGCAGGTTAGACAACAGACGATTTTTGCGTCCTGAGTAGGCCTTAGGCCGTATCGAAGGGCGCGGGCGATAAACGCTGAAGGACGGAGGACGAAGGGAGAGGTTTCTTCTTCGGTCGTTCGTCTTTCGTCATTTATGGGGACGATTGAGTAGTTCACCACGGAGGCGCGGAGACAAAAGACGAAGGACGAAGACGGAATACGACCGCAAAGAGCGCAAAGGGCGCAAAGGTTTTGAGTTCTCGTGTGCAGCTTGCAAGCTCATGTCCCGTGTCTCTTGTCTCGTGCTTGAAGGACGACTGACGAAGGTTTTAGCTTCTTCGTCAGTCGTCCTTCGTCGTTCGTCCGTCGTCGGTGGTCGTTTCGTAGGCACAGTAGTTGCATTCACTCTAGCCACGGTACGGATGGCTGTGTATAATAGCTGCGAGTTATGTTCATTGTGGCGCGCACCCTGCCTGGCCCATAGCTCCGACGCGAAAGGGATGTATGAAAGCAGATGTTGACCCGACGCTGGCCCGCCAGCTCGATGCGGCCCGCGCAACCGAGCCGGTGGAAGCCGTGCTGATGCTGCGCGACGGCGCGCCACAGGGCGATAGCGCAGCTGCACTGATGCAACAGGCCAGCGACGAAGACGCCGACGCGGAGATGAACTATATGCCCCGGATCGGGGCGCTGGTGGTGCGGGCACAATCCCATGTGATCCGCCTGTTGATCAGCCAGCCTACGGTTGAGGTTGCCAGCGCGAACCAGCGCGCCGAGGGCTACTACCTCTAGCGCGCGTTGCGCCTCCTTCACTCAAACACCCATGCGCCAGGTAGTATAATACGCCTGGCACACGGGTGTTTTTTCTTTGCCTACTATAGATGGGAGAAGCGACGTGACGGAACAGAAGCGACCACGTCCGGTGATGCTGGCGATTATGGACGGTTGGGGCGAGCGCGCTGAGGTCGAGGGCAACGGCATCAAGCTGGCGAAAACGCCAAACATCGATCACTGGCGGGCCACGCGCCCCTGGACGCTGCTTGGCGCGGCTGAGAAGAATGTGGGCCTGCCAACTGGCCAGATGGGCAACTCCGAAGTGGGCCACCTGAACCTCGGCGCGGGCTTTGTGGTGATGCAGGATATTACGCTGATTGACAATAGTGTCGAGGATGGCAGCTTTTTCGAGAACGACGCGCTGAACAACGCGATTGAGCACGTAAAAGCCAACGGCTCGCAGCTGCATATCATTGGCTTGCTGGGCACCGGCGGCGTGCACAGCCACCTGAGCCACGAGAAGGCGCTGCTGGACCTTGCCAAGCGCCACGGGCTCGACCGCGTGTATATTCACGCCTTTACCGACGGGCGCGACACCATGCCGCAAAGCGGGATCGGCTACCTGGCCGACCTGGAAAGCTACACTGGCGCGCTTGGCGTGGGCCGTGTGGCTACGGTCACGGGCCGCTACTACGCCATGGATCGCGACAACCGCTGGGAGCGCACCAAACTAGCCTACGACGCAATGGTTTCGGGCGTGGGCCGGCCCGCCGCGAGCGCGCGCGAGGCGATTCAGCGCTCGTACGATGAGGGTGTGACCGACGAGTTCATTCTGCCGGCGGTGGTGACGGTCGATGGCGGGCCGGTTGCGACGATCAAGGGCGGCGATTCGATCATCTGCTTCAACTTCCGCGCCGACCGCGTGCGCCAGATCACCAAAGCATTCGTGCTGCAAGACTTCAACGGCTTTGCGCGCGACATGCTGCGCGACCTGATCTATGTGACCATGACCGAGTATGAGAAGGGTCTGCCGGTGCAGATTGCCTTTGAGAACGCCGACGTCGAAGTGCCACTCGCGCAGGTGGTGAGCAGCGCGGGCATGCGCCAATTGCACGTTGCCGAGACCGAGAAGTACGCGCATGTTACGTTCTTCTTCAACGGCGGCCGCGAAGAGCCGTTCCCCGGCGAAGATCGCTTTCTGGCACCCTCGCCCAAAGAGGTTGCGACCTACGATCTCAAGCCCGAGATGAATGCCTACGGCATCCGCGACGGCATCCTGAAGGCGCTGGCCGACGACACCTACGACTTCATTATTGTGAACTTCGCCAACGCCGACATGGTGGGCCACACCGGCGTCATCCCCGCAGTTATTACTGCCGTTGAGACGGTGGATACCTGTATTGGCGCGATTGTCGATGCGGTGGTGGCGAAGGGCGGCGCGGCATTGATCACTGCCGACCACGGCAATGCCGAGCTGCTGATCGACCCGGCGACGGGCGGGCCGCACACGGCCCACACCACCAACCCGGTGCCGTGCATTCTGGTGGCTGCGCCGGGCGTGGGCCTTGATCATGCGACACTGCGGGATGGTGGGCGGCTTTCGGATGTTGCGCCAACCATCCTGCAGATGCTGGGCATCGGCCTTGCGCCGCAGATGACGGGCAAGAGCTTGCTTGTGGGCGGCTAAGAACCGAGAACTGGCGAAGGGCGATCGCTACACGCCCAGACCCAGAACCAGGGAAACAATCTTCGGCGTGGGGCGATGTATGCGCCTCACGCTTTTGTTTGCAGTATATAATGGGCCATACCCAAAACGGAGAATGCATCAATGCCGCAAATAAACTCAAAGGCAGAAGCATTTGTGCGCCGCTCGGCGAAGTGGCAGAACGAGCTGGCCCGACTGCGCGCGATCATTCTCGATTGCGGGCTGGACGAGGCGCTGAAGTGGGGCGTGCCGTGCTATACGCTTGCGGGCAACAATATTGTGCTGATCCACGAGTTCAAGGAGTACTGCGCGATCCTGTTTTTCAAGGGCGCGCTGCTGAGCGACCCGTATGGCCTGCTCATCCAGCAGACGGAGAATGTTCAGGCGACGCGCCAGCTGCGCTTTACGACTGTCGACGAGGTGCTTGAGCGCGAGGACATCATCAAGGAATATATTCACGAGGCGATTGCGGCGGAACAGGCCGGCCTGAAGGTGCCGATGAAGGAAACTTCCGAGTTCAGGGTGCCGAAAGAGTTTCAGGAGAAGCTCGACGAGATCCCTGAGCTGAAGACGGCGTTTGAAGCGCTGACGCCCGGCCGGCAGCGCGGCTACCTGCTGTATTTCGCCGCGCCCAAGCAATCGAAGACGCGCGAGGCACGGATTGAAAAGTGCATGCAGCAGATTTTCGCGGGCAAGGGGCTGAACGATGGATAGAACACAGTGAGGAGGTTGCGATGAGCCAGCCGGAAGCACAGCAGATCGAGGTACTTGGCAAGCCGCTGCGCTGCGTGGTGTGCAGCAACGATCAGTTCTATGTGACGCAGGCGCAGTTGAACACGGCGCTGGCGACGTTCTTCAAGTTCGATTGGGTGAATCCTTCGGCGAACTGCTGCATCTGCTCGCAGTGCGCGTACATTCACTGGTTTTACCCGCAGAAGAAAGATTAACTGTACAGGTTGCTGCCCTCACCCCCACCCCCCTCTCCCAGGCGCGGGAGAGGGGAGAAACACTCTTCAAACCTTCCTCTCGTTTTGAGAGAAGGGTGCCGCACTGTGGCGGGATGAGGGCAAGCAGCGCGCTAATCGAATGATACAGGAGCATAACGAATACGTACACTGCCTGGAGTGTAGGACGAGGCCGCTGTGTTGCACAGCGGCTTTGTTATATGTGGCGAAATGCGCTGCCTGGGCCACGGAGATCACGGAATGCAGGATGGCTGGCTCTGTGCTCGCGGTGTTCTCTGTGGCAAGATACGAATGCTGGCGTGCGTGAGTCGAGTGAAGGCGCGTATGAATCATCTTACGACGCGTGTGAATCATCTTACGACGCGTGTGAATCATCTTACGACACGCATGAATCATCTTACGACACGCATGAATCATCTTACGACGCGTGTGAATCATCTTACGACGCGTGTGAATCATCTTACGACGCGTGTGAATCATCTTACGACGCGTGTGAATCATCTTACGACGCGTGTGAGTCTTCCTGACACACTTCCAGGTGAGGGCGGAGTGCGACGAAAAACCTTATTGCTCAATCGCAAAGCCCCACCCCACCTCCTAACCCCCTAACCCCAAAGTACGCACAGGTGCGATACAATAGCACATGTGTTGCACTTGTGATTGGAGGAGCCGTGGCAAACGATCTTCGGGTTATGCTGGAAATTGGGCCGAAGGGCAAGAAGGTTGTGGCGGTAGCGCCGGACTGGCCCGGCCTTGCGCGCGGGGCGAAGACTGGCGAGGACGCAATTGAGAAGCTGCGTGCCTACCTTCCACGCTATGCGCCGGTGGCAAAGCGCGCTGCAATGGGCGCAGACTTCGACGCGAGCACGAACATCGATGTGGTTGAGCAGTACTCAGGAACGGGCTCGACGGATTTCTGGGGTATCTCGTTCGCGTTTTCGAGCATCGACAAGCAGGGAATGTCTGCGGACGAGCTGGAACGCGAGCTGACGCTGCTGCAGGCGTGCTGGGCATTTTTCGACGACGTGCGCGGGCGGGTTTCGGCTGAGCTGCAGAAGGGGCCACGTGGCGGCGGGCGTGATCGCGACCGGATCGTCCTGCATATCTTTGCTAACGAGCAGGATTGGGCGAAGGGGCTGGGCGTACACACCCCCGACGATGCAATGCTAACCGATGCGGGGATGAAAACGCATCGCGATGCCTACTGCCAGGGCATCCGCGACTACCATTCACAGGGCAAGCTGGCCGGCAAGTGGCCGCTGCGCTACATGATTCGCCACACCGCCTTTCACACGCTCGATCATGCCTGGGAGATGGAAGACAAGGATCTGACTGGCAAACAGGCGTGAGGCGCGTTTGGCCCAATACCGTCACCATAACCACCAGGGCACCAAGCTACCAAGCTTCGAGAGCATTCTAACGCCCTCTGTGCCTGTGTGCCTAACGTGAAAATAGAACCGAGAACCGAGAACCAAGAACCAAGAACCGTTCCCGTTCTATTTTCATTTGCAGATCGAGGGCGGGCTTGCCACACATTGTTTCTCACAGCACTGTTCACAGAATGATGCGTCCTGAGTAGGCCTGTAGGCCGTATCGAAGGGCGCAGCGGGACAAGCCGCACCCCCTTCGGCAGGCTCAGCACTTTGCTTCGATAGCCGCTCCGCGCCGCTCAGGATGCGAGAGTGGTTCGGTTCAATGAGCAGAAACCAGATACCTGCTTACTCGTGGCAGAATGGTGCGTCCTGAGTAGGCCTGTAGGCCGTATCGAAGGGCGCGGCGGATGCGGAGAGGGAAGAGGGTATATAGAGCTATGGCGGGTAGCAACCGGGCAGCGCGTTTCTCAATGGGATGCCGGTCGCTTCAGCATCCACGATGTGGCAATTTCACCTACTGGTAAAACCATTGCATCGGGCTCTGGCTTCCAGACAGTTCGGCTGTGGTCGCCGTAAGCATACATGTGCAATGGAGCATTGATGCATCATTTCACACTCCCCATCTCAAAGTACGCCATACCTGCCGTGAAGCTCGGCGTACTGCTAAGCTGCGCCGTGCTGCTGGCGTCTTGCCTGACAATGAGCCCGCACCACCCGATCGACGGGCGCTGGGAGCGTATAGAAGGCAACCTGACGCTGCCCACGCTGCTTGAGTTCGAGCCGAGCGGCGCGGTGACGGGCGATGGCACAATGCACGGGCGTTTTGCGCTGAACGACCAGCACGAGATCGCCTTGAGCTTTCAGCAGTACGCATGGAAGGGCTCGTTGGGCATTGGCACTTACCTGACGCTCACCGACGCGCAGGGCGAGCGCAATGTGTACCGCAGAGTAAGCTTTTGCTCGTCGGAGATGGGGACGCCGTGCCCGTATGATTAGGGCGAAGGGGTGTACG
>LJCR01001039.1 GCA_001399705.1 Kouleothrix aurantiaca | reverse complement strand
ATGTCGTGGATGTGAGCACCGGCGTGCCGCAGGCCATGGCCTCTAACACCGGCATGCCAAACCCTTCGTAGAGCGAAGGAAATGCAAAAGCCAGCGCGCCGCTGAGCAGCACAGGCACGTCGTCGTCGGGTACGTAGCCCGTGAAGCGAACCCGCCCGGCAACACCAAGTGCCGCGGCGCGCTGCTCGATTGCCTCGGTGAGCCAGCCGCGCTTGCCGGCGATCACAAGCGCAAGCGGCTCGGCGGGCGATTGCGCCACCAGCTGCGCAAACGCCTCAATCAGGCGCACAAGGTTTTTGCGCGGCTGGACGGTGCCAATATAGCAGAAGTATGGCTCGGCAATGCCGTAGCGCGCCTGAACAACTGCGCGGGCGTTTGGCACAGGCCGGAAGCGCGGCGACAGGCCGTGGTGAATCACCGTGATTTTGGCGGGGCTGACGCCAGCATAGCGCACCAGATCGTCGCGCGTGGCACCCGAGATCGCGATCACGTGCGAGGCGGCGCGGGCGCTCCACCACGTCGAGAGCTGCAGGTAGCGGCGATGCAGCGGCGTGTGCGCTTCGGGAAAGTGCAGGTAGCCCATGTCGTGGATGGTGACGACCGAGCGGAAGCGGCGTAGAGGGGCGCCCAACGGTAGCACGTGGGCGGGAACAAACAGCGTATCGGGCGGGTGCGGCGCCAGCTCGGCCGAAAGGCGCGCGTGAGTCCAGAGCCGCCGGAAGGGCATGCTGCGCAGGGCAAAATTCGGCCCAAGCGGCGGCAGTGCGGCGGGGCGCTGATTGCAGTAGAGCGTGTAGCGATTCTGCCGGTCAAGCGCGGCCAGGGCTGCAATCAGCTCGTAGGTATAATGTTCGGTGCCGGTGCGCGTATCGACTGCAATGCGGCTGGCGTCAATACCGATTCGAAGGGAAGTATTGCTTGGCATGGCGGCGATTGTAACGCAAACTGGCCTGGCGTCAATTGCGATTTTTTCAGAAAGACAGCGTTTTTGGCGAGCTTGTGCTATAATGATAACCCGTTTAAGCCTAATGCCCGTACGCCCCGTATAGAGAGCTGTTCATGCGCCGTCCGAGTTTCCGGCGGCTTCGTTTGCCGCGTCAACCTGCCGGTTTCCTTAACTCAGGCGCCCGCACAAGCATTGCCAACCGGCTGCGCTGGTCGTTTTTGCTATCTTCAACACTGCCCTTGCTGATTGTCGGGGCGGTGCTTTTGGTGATCAACGCCGACGCGCAGCAGAATAGTGTCTATAACGACCAGATCGACCTTGCGAAACGCGTTGAGCTGGATGTATCGCGCCACCTCGAAGAGCAGCGCAACCAGCTCGACCAGTTTGCCCTCAAAGTGCGCCCAAGCACCTCGCAAGCGCAGCTTATCGATCTGGCGAAAGATTTGGTAAACCGTAACTACCCCAATGTCCTCGATTTTGTGCTGCTCGACGGGGGGGCGAATGAGCGCCTGCACCTGGTGAAGCTGCTGCTGCTGAGCGAAAAAACGCTTGGCAGCCGCAAGGACGACCCGGCTGTGCAGCAGGCGCTGCGCGACGGCACCGTCAGCTATTCGCCAATTGCGCGCAATGCCTCGGGCGTGCGCTCGTTTGTGATCACCATGCCGGTGCGCAACGATGCCAGCACGGTGGTTGGTGCGCTACGCGCCGAGCTCAGCGCCGAGCCGCTGGCGATTAGCCTGGCAGGCGCGATTGCGAATTCTAAGAGCTACCCGTACATGGTTCTGCATTCCGATGGGAATGTGATGCTGGACGACGGCAAGCCGGCGTTCAATGTCCCAAACGGCTTACGGACTCTGATCCGCTCACCAAACGAAGTTGCCCAGTACTCCGGCGCGCGCAGCCAGGAGGTTATTGGCGCGCAGGCACCGGTGATGCTGCGCAACAACAACGAATCAACCGGCTGGACGATTATTGTCGAGCAGCCGCTGCTGACGGCGTTCGGCAGCCTGCGCAACAGTATTTTTGTGCTTGGCTTGCTGGTGCTGGTGGTTGGCGCAATCGCACTGTTCTACGCATTTCGGCAGGCACGCCAGTTTTTGCGGCCGCTCGAGGCTTTGCGCAATGGCGCGAATGCGCTCGGCGCTGGCCAGCTGAACTACCGGATCGGCGACCTGGGCGACGATGAAATGGGCGAGCTGGCGCGCACTTTCAACGGCATGGCCGAGCACCTGCAAAAATCGCTGGCCGAGATCGAGCACCGCAACGAGCGATTGCGCCGCTCGATGGCGCTGGCGCGCGATATTCAGATCGGCCTGCTGCCCGATCGGCCGCCCTGGAATGGCGACG
>LJCR01001038.1 GCA_001399705.1 Kouleothrix aurantiaca | reverse complement strand
GCGCCCAGCGATGCGGTGTCAATGCGCGCCGCCTCGCTCATAGCTCCATGCCACGGCTATCGCCGTCCTCCTCGCGCCGCGCCCCGCGGTCGTTGAGCAGCGCCGCGCGCTCCTCACGCATCTCGGCCAGCGTCGGCACGCGTCTGGCGGCCGGCCGTGGCTGCTCGGGGAGAGGATCGGTGCGCGGCGGTGCCGCGGCCAACCGGTTCGCGTGCGCCTCGGTCACCGCCCCGTCGCTCACCGCCGGGGCCTCCGCGACAATGACGCCCGCCCCGGGCGCCTTCTCCGCCTTGCCCCGGCTGCTGCCTCCGCCGCCTTTCTTCGCCGATTTCTTGGCCTCGGCCTCGGCCGCCTCTTTTTCTGCGCGGCGCTCTGAGGCCAGGCGGGTCTCGTACAGCAGCGCGAACTGCAACGCCTCGGTCTCCAGCTTGGGCACGCCCGAGCCCAGCGCCGAGAGGATGCGGATGCGGTTCTCCTTCTGCATGATCCGCGCTTTCTCACCGGGCAGGTCCGGGTCCATCGGGATGCAGCCGGGGTAGTTGATGATGAACTGCCGCTGTGCCTCTCTGTGGGCGCGCGTGCGGGCGCAGAAGGCATCGTAGGACGCTGGGTTCCGCATGCAGAGAACGCCCAGCCGCTGCACGGCCTCGTCCCAGTTGACCCGCGCCAGCTCTTTGAAGCGGTCGATCGCGGCGTCGATCTCCTTATCGCGCCCGGAGGTCGCACTCGCCCGCACGGTCTTCCAGTTCACATAGACCGGATCGGGCGGGTTCTCCTCCAGCGGCTTGGCCAGTGGCAGCATGCGCGCCGCGAACAGATTCCCCGCGCCATAGAGCTTGATGTACTGCTGCTTGAAGCGCGGCATGTTGACGAAATCGCTCTTACTCAGCCCGAGCGCGCCGTAGTCCGAGCCGTACTTGGTCGCGTCCATCAGCTCGGCGCCGAGAATGACTCTGTTTTGGGCATTACCGGCGAGCACTGGCATGATGTTGGCGAGCTGGTCGAGGTTCTGGTGGATGACCACCTGGCCGATACGGAACGCGCGGAGCTGGCTGAACATGATCGGCGCCATGCCCGGGTTCTGCCCGAACACGATCTGCGCCTCGTCGATAATCACCGGCCAGTCGGGGCGCTGCTCCTCGGGCACGTTCGAGCGCGAGAGCGCAGCCAGCACCATCTGCGTTAAGAGCAGCGTCGCCGCAATACTGGCGATCTGCCCCTCGGTCGCGCGGATGCCTGCGAGCAGAATGCCGCGGTTATCCATCAGCTTGCGCATATCAATCGAGCACCCGGGCGCGACGAGCATCGCCGACAGCTCCGGGAAGGTCAGCAACTGGTCGAGGCGGCGCTCGAACGAGGCGAGACTCGACTTCTGGCCCTCAGGCATCTCGGGGAAGCGCCGGTCCCAGAAGTCCTTGACCTGCATGGTCTTGATGCGCGAGCACACCTCAGCCCGGTAGTCCTCGTCGCCAAAGAAGCGGATCAGGTGCATCATGGTTGCGCGCGGCTCGCCCTCCAGGAGCGCTAAGACTCCCATGTTGGCGAACTGCTTGATACCGACCGCCTCGTCGAACTTGCTATCCAGCGTCGAGAAGATGCCCAGCACCGTCGAGGCGAGCTGCGAGGCGCGCAGCCCCAGACTGCGGCCGAAGGCCGGGCTGACCAGGTTCATCGAGGCGCGCAGATCCTCGCCGGTCAGGGTTGTCCCGCCCAGGTCGAGGATGGTCACGTCTTTCTCGCGGTTGAGCGGTATCAAGGGAAGGGTCGTGTTGACCAAATCCGTGCCCTTGCAGTCGACGGCCATAAATCCCGCGTTCGCCTTGAACAGCCCGGCGAGCAGGCTCGACTTGATCCATTCCGACTTGCCGCGACCCATCGGGGCGGTGATATGCATGACGTAGCGCAGGTCGGCATAATCGATGCCGATCGGCGCCCAGGTTCCGTCCGAGCGCTTGCCGAGCCCGAAGATCAGATTGCGCGGGTCGTCCGGGTTAACAAACGATTTGCTGGGCGCGTCGATCCAGCGGGCCATCACCCGCTCGATCCGGTCGCCGGTCGCCTCGGTCGGCGGGCTCCAGAGAGTAGCAATTTCTGCGGCGCTGAGCTTCATATCATTATCCCTAATACGTTTTTTCGTTGCCCTGCTGCCCGAAACAGCGTGTCGAGTATAGTGGACCCAGAAATCTGTACAGTCAGACGGTCAGACTTCTGTAGAATAACAGTATGAAAAAGTCTTACACTGCCAGCTTCAAAGCCCAGGTCGTCCTAGAGCTCCTGAAGGAGACCAAGACCT
>LJCR01001036.1 GCA_001399705.1 Kouleothrix aurantiaca | reverse complement strand
CGAATGGCATCACGCACCTTTTACGGCGACCGCACGATCATCACGCTATGAAATTGCTTACTGCATTCCTTCTCGGCCGTTACGCGATCTTCCCGAAGCCGAATGGCCAGAACTCCAAGCCCAAATGATTGATGCGATGGTACGACTCGAACGCACACTCTATCCACGACTACAGCCCTGGTTCAATGACGATTTCTTTTAGTGAAAGAGCAAATCAGACGGCGCGATTTGAGAGACAGGCACAAAGAGTACCGGATGCGTCGTAGAGAAACACCAGAAAGGCCGCAGCCCAACACGCGCTTGCAGCGGACGCCGCTTCGCGTCGAGCAAGATCGTGCGTTTTTCAGCGCCAGTTTCTGTTACAATGTGGCTGCCATCAATTAGTGGCGGCGCCGCTAAAGCGCAACCCGTTGGGCGCACTCGCGTGAATGCCGTCTCTGTACAACCAGCAATCAAGCAAGAGGAAACCTTCTGAGCGTCTCGTTTCCTCTCCTTTCAAGCGAATCAAACCGATGAAGCGCTTTCTATTCGGCGTGATTGGTGCCGCCATAGTCGTTCTTATTGGGCTATTCTTTGCTTCGAAGCTATGGTCGCTTCCAACAGATGACGTCCGAACCGGATTACGCGGTCGTACGCTTTTTATTATTCGCCCGTGGCCTGATGATGGCACGCTCTCGCAAATCTGGATTGAGGACGATGGCACAGTGACTCGTGGCATTCTCTCTTCCAACACGCGCACGCACGGTCAGGTAAATACCGCACACATGGAGCAGCTCCAGCACGTCCGTGAGGATTGGTGCGCGCATCCGCCACAAATACAAGCAACTACTTCTACCGAACGACGGTACGAGCTTGGTGTGAATTGTCACAGCTTGGCAGATCAACTGAATGGACGGAGCGACCAGCGTTTGATTATTGGCTTTGAGCAGTTACCGCTCGTTTTACAGAGCGTTGTGAGCGAGTAAGTCGCGAGCTTCCGAGTCGCTATCCCAAAACAAACGCAGGTGTGTGCGAGTGCGCCCAACACGCGCTTGCAGCGGACGCCGCTTCGCGTCGAGCAAGATCGTGCGTTTTTCAGCGCCAGTTTCTGCTACAATGTGATTGCCATTTACCAGCAGCGGCGCCGCTAAAGCGCAACCCGTTGGGCCGCTGTCGGCGTTTCGTCGCTGCTACTGTAGTGTCTTCCATTAACCGCAAGCGCTAAACCGACGCTGCTCCAAGGATATCCACTGCAATAACTTGCAAGGCAGAACAATGAAGCAGGATAATTCGTCCTCCGGGCGTATCCCTCCCTTCGCTTTGATAGCCGCAGCGCTGATATGTTTACCGTTTTGTATTGCCTTCTACAATAATAATTTTCGTGCGCCTTATCTCAATCCAACACCAATTCCTGGCAGTAGCATTACTCTTGGCGTCCAAGAGTTGGTGGCACTAAGCCATACAACTGGTGAGCCGTATGAGTCGATCATCATTTATACTGATGCCTTCGCCTCTCGAATTCTCTATCCAGCTTACTCGCGCAATACACCTATTGCAACAACCGATCTCACAGCTACAGAAATGGCCGAGATTGAGCAGCTCCGATCACTTTGGTGCCATGATCATCCAACATTTACTCCACACCAGGGTGAGGCATTTTATGACCTTGCTATCCGATGTACCGGTATCAGTGTAGTGCAAGCACGAGTATCACCTGAATCACTTCCTATAATTGTGGCACAAATACGCAATCGTCTGTTGGCACAACCATTCCATGAGCCTTTGCCAAGATAATCGAATAATTATTTTGACGCATCTATACGCGCTATATAAGGGCCGCAGCCCAACACGCGCTTGCAGCGGACGCCGCTTCGCGTCGAGCGAGATCGGGCCTTTTTCAGCGCCAGTTTCTGCTACAATGTGACAGCCATTCATCAGCAGCGGCGCCGCTAAAGCGCAACCCGTTGGGCCGCCACCCGATCAGCCGCTTCCCATGAAAAGAGCCGTCTCGCGTGACTCGCGATTGGCACCTCAGCGGCAATTTCGGCGCACGCGATTCGCAATCCATCGACCATTGGCAAGATAGACGAATCCAAGTCGTGACGGCGGTCGTTTCACCTATAGCACGAATCACTTGCGCAAAAATTGCTACTGCTCGATAATAGGCGCAGGCGATTCGTTCACTTATAGTTGGGCCGCTTTCGAAGTTGTCTCAGTCCCACCATCACTCGGACTGATATATACTTCTCTTCACAATGGTGCTAAAACGGCTATGACCGCTGTTCCTGTTCACTCATCAATCAGTACTGAGCCAGA
>LJCR01001037.1 GCA_001399705.1 Kouleothrix aurantiaca | reverse complement strand
CGCCCAGCAACCTGCCCGCCTGGCTGCAGCCCTGCATCGGGCGCGATGCCGAAATACGCGAGCTGACGGCGCTGCTGCGGCAGCCTGACGTGCGGATCCTGACTCTGGTGGGCGTGGGCGGGATGGGCAAGACCCGGCTGGCGCAGGAGCTTGGGCAGCACAGCCTGAAGCATTTTGCCGATGGCGTGCGTTTTGTGGCGCTCGCGCCGCTCACACGCCCCGCCGAGCTCGCGCCCACAATTCTTGCCGCGCTCGACGCGCCGCCCAACAACGACGACCCGCGCCAGGCGCTGCTGCACAGCCTCCAGGCAAAACGCCTGCTGCTCATCCTCGACAACTTCGAGCACCTGACCGACGGGGCCGACCTTGTGGCCGAAATCATCGAGGCCGCGCCACGCGTCACCATCCTCGCCACCTCGCGCGAGCGGCTCCATCTCCAGAGCGAGCACCCCTATGTGCTGGGCGGCCTGGCCTTCACCAGCCGCGCCACGCTGGCCGAGGCAGCTGAATCGGCGGCGGTGCGCCTGTTTGTGCAAGGTGCCCAGCGCGCCCGCGCAAACTTCAAGCTCAACGCCGGCAATCTCGGCGCGGTGCTGCGCATCTGCCGGCTGGTCGAGGGCATGCCGCTTGGCCTGGAACTCGCCGCCACCTGGGTCGAAATGCTTACGCCCGACGACATCGCCAGCGAGATTGAGCAAAGCGCCGATTTCCTGGCCACCGAGTGGCGCGACTTCCCCGAGCGCCAGCGCAGCATGCGCGCCGTGTTCGAGGCGTCGTGGCTGCTCTTTGCATCGCAGGAACAGGCCGTGCTGGCGGCGCTGTCGATCTTTCCCGCCAGCTTCACCGCCGCTGCCGCCCGCGCTGTTGCCGGGGCCAGCCAGCAAGAACTCGACGCACTGTGCGAGAAGTCGCTGCTCGGCCAGCAGCACGAGCCCGAGCGCCACAGCATGCACGGCCTCTTGCGCCAGTTCGCCGCCGACAAGCTGGCCGAACAAACAGCCACGATCGACCGCGCCTTTGCCGCATATTTCCACGATTTCGCGCGCGCGCACCGCGACGACTACGCCAGCTTGCAGCCCGAATGGCGCAACTTCGCCGCCGCCGTTGGCAAAGCGCACGCGCTGGCACTGTGGCCCGTGCTGCTTGGCACCGTGCAGGCGCTCGACGAAGCGTGGTTCCGCCAGATCCGCTTTGCCGACATGCGTGCAGCGCTTACTCTGGCGCTTGATGCTGCCCGCGCCCTCGGTGACGGGCCGGCGCTGGCGCGCACACTCTTGCGCCTGGGCGAGATCGAGATGGAGCTGAATAGCTATGCCGAGGCCACAGCGCACCTGGCAGAAGGAGTGCGCCAATTCACACGCCTGGAAGACGGTTTGGGGATTGCCCGCAGCACATATTTCCTTAGCCGCATCCACATGGAGCAAGCGCAGGATGCGCAGGCTATCGCATTAAGCAGCGATGCGCAGCGTATTTTCCAGGCAGAGAACGACTCGCTTGGCGTCGCCCGAACCCTCAACCTGATCGCGCTCTGCCACATGAAGCAAAACCCCGATTTCGCCACCGCGCACGCGCACCTGACACGAGCGGTGGCCCTTCAGCGCAGCTACCCGCCGTCGGGCACGTATGTCGAAACGCTCCGCTACCTCGCCAGGGTCGAAAGCATTTTCGAGGACTATGCAACGGCTGAGCTCTGCCTGATTGAAGCCTCGACCGTCAGCCGTTCGCTGCACGACATTGGGGAGTATGCTGCGGTGCTGTTTGATCGGCTGGTGCTGCACCGCCGCCAGAACCAGTTCGACGACGCGTTCCGCGTGGGAAGCCAGTGCCTGGAGCTCTTTCAGAAGCTGGGCAGCCTGCGCTGGGAAGCGCTGGTGAAAACCCAGCTCGCCGTGGTACAGCAAGCCAGGCAGCAGCATGCACAGGCACTGGAACTCTTCGGCGCCGGGCTTGAGATTTTCGCCGACCTGGGCGACCTCTACGAGCAAGCCTACTCTAATTACTACCTCTACAAGCTGCATGCCGAGCTTGGCGCGAGCCGCGAGAGCCTGCACTTCAAGCAGCAGGCGCTTCGGCTCAATCAAGTGCTGCAAGATCCACAGCTCGGCGCGCGGCTCGCATAGCGCATTAGTGCGTACCACCGCCCGAGCCCATCGGCCCATTATCGCCCCAGATACGCAAGTACGCTCGCAAACGTGCTTCAGCCTGATCGGCAGGATCGTTTGAGGTCGCTGCAATGCCTGGCGCAAGATCCAGCAGCACCGCTGGCTGCACGGCTTCGCGCAGTTTTGCCATTCC
>LJCR01001034.1 GCA_001399705.1 Kouleothrix aurantiaca | reverse complement strand
CTCCAGCACAGTGATGCCACGCCGGCGCAGGGTGGCGATATTTTCTTGTGTGGCGGCGTTGGTGTACATGTGCGTGTTCATTGCGGGTACGCACAGCACCGGCGCCCTGGTAGCAAGCACGGTTGTCGTTAACAAATCGTCGCTCAGGCCGGCGGCAATGCGCGCAAGCGTGTTGGCCGTGGCTGGCGCGAGAATGAGCAGATCGGCGCTGCGACCCAGCGCCACGTGCCCCACCACACCATCTTCAGGGAGCGCCCATATATCGGTTAACACAGCGCGCCCCGTGAGGGCCTGGAATGTTGGCGCGCCAACAAAGCGCTGCGCCGCCTCGGTCATGATCACATCGACAACGGCACCTGCCAGGTTCAGGTTGCGCGCAAGCTCGGCCACTTTATAGGCTGCGATGCTGCCGCTGATGCCAAGCACAATATGTTTGCCGGCTAGTACATCCATACCATTCACAGCGGCTCGATCACTCATGCCGGCGCATTGTAGCATTGGGAAGGGTCATAGTCAATTTTGGCGTGGCGGCGAACACAGCGGCGGGCTACTGCTGCCTATAAAAGCGGCTCTGCCGTGCGCCGGGCCGAAAGTGTTTAGCCCTCCACTCTTAGTTAACGCACCGCAACCAATGATTATCGTTCCTTTCCTCACAAGCACCTTACCCCTTCGTATTATAGCCATAGCTCATTCGTACTCGGGCCGCGTAGCCCAGATTGAAAGGACAATCCCCCTATGGCTACTTCGATTAACGATCTTATCACGCGCCGCAATTTTCTGAAGGGTGCTTCTCTTGGTGTTGGCGTTCCGGTGCTTGGCTCATTGCTCGCTGCGTGTGGTGGCGCTGCGCCAGCCACCCCGGCGGCTCAGGATGCCACCGCAATGCCAGCAGACCACAACATGACGCCGGATGCGCAGGCCGGTGGTGGTATGACTGCCGACCAGATGGATGCACACCACGAGACTGGCATTAAAGCCTTCCTGGCCGGCAAGGAAACCACCAGCAAGGGCAACCAGGTGCTCGGGCCCAAGATGGACGGCGACGTCAAGGTGTTCGAGCTTACCAGCAGTGTCATCCAGTGGGAGTACAGCAAGGGCCAGAAGGTCGAGGCATGGGCTTATAACGAACAGGTTCCCGGCCCGGTGCTGCGCGTCAACCAGAACGACACCGTGACGATCGTGCTGCACAACAACCTGCCGCGCGCGACCTCGCTGGTGTTCCCTGGCCAGGCCGACGTGCAGGCCGATGGCGCGGCCGACCCGCCGCAGTTCGATAGCGGCGGCGCGCTGACCTCGCTGGCGAAAACGGCGGCGGCGAACGGCGGCAGCGTCACCTACAGCTTTGTTGCCAGCCAGCCCGGCACCTACCTCTACGAAAGCGGCACTGAGCCAAGCCTGCAGGTGCAGATGGGCCTGTTTGGCGCGCTGGTGGTGCGGCCGAGCATGGGCGCAGGCTACGCCTACAACCGCACCGACTCGCAGTTCAGCCTGAACAACGAGTACATCGAGCTGTTCTCGGAAATTGATCCGATCCTGCACCACGCCGTCGATGTCAACATCCACAAGAGCCCGCCAGCTGCGATCTCGTTCAACATGGTGAACTACGTGCCGCGCTACTTCCTGATCAACGGCCGTGGCTTCCCCGACACAATCGCGCCGAATTACGCAAGCTGGCTGCCCGATCAGCCCTATGGCTCGCTGACGCACATTCAGCCATACAGCTCAAGCACAAACCCGCTGCCGGCGCTGGTGCGCTACCTGAACGTCGGCACCACCGATGTTCCCTTCCACCCGCACGGCAACCTGCGTGGGGCGCTCCTGCGCCATCAGCGGCAGGTAGCGCGCGATATTGGTGTTTGTGGCGCTTGTTGTGGGCATAGGCGTGATGACCGACGAAGGACAAAGGACGAAGGACGAAGGACGACCGACCGCCGACAACCGACCACGCTATTATTCACCGCAAAGGACGCAAAGAGCGCGGAGAAATTGCATGTTTTCAAGTTGCAAGCGAGCGCAACTTAACAGTCAACATTCAAAACTGCCAACGGCAAAACCAATTAAACTTCGTGTCTTCGTGTCTTCGTGGTTATGGTTTTCAAACTATCGTGCCAAAAAATTCATTACCTCGGGCACAATCGCCTCGTGCGCGTCTTCCAGCACGTAGTGGCCGGCGTGGTCGTAGCGCAGCACGCGCGCGTTGGGCAGGCGCTGCATCCAGCCAGCCAGAAAATGATCGGTGAAGCACCAGTCGCGCCCGCCCCACAAGATCAGCGCGGGCGTGTCGCGAAACGCGCCC
>LJCR01001035.1 GCA_001399705.1 Kouleothrix aurantiaca | reverse complement strand
AACGGGCAAGCACGGAACCGCAGAACCACAGAACCACAGAACCACAGAACCACGGAACTACGGAGCCACAGAGCCGAGGACTACGGAACCGAGAACCACAGAACCGAGAACCACGGAACTACGGAACCACAGAACCGAGAACCACAGAAACACGGAACTTGTAACCTGCAAACCTGCAAACCTGCAACCTGCAAACCTGCAAACCTGCAACCTGCGAACCTGCAACCTGCAAACCTGCAACCTGCGAACCTGCAACCTGCGAACCTGCAACCTGCAAACCTGCAAACCCCTGGTTCTCTCCGCAGTATAATGGGTCATCCGCAAAGGGGAGGGAGGCTATGTTTCGATTAATTCGCGCCCTGCTCGACGGCCTGCTGCTGCGCTGCCCGCGCTGCCATCGCGGCCACATGTTCGAGCGCGGCTTCACCATGCATCGCACCTGCCCGGTATGCGGGCTGGAATTCGAGCGCGCTGTTGGCGAGGTGACCGGCGGCATGGCGATCAACACCGTCGTCACGCTCACCGTGATCACGGTCTGCTCGTTTGTGTTCGGGCTCACCACCAATGTGCCGCTCTTGCCACTGCTTTTGAGTTTGGGGGCGTTCGCAGTGCTGTTCCCAATCGCCTTTTACCGCTCGTCGCGCGGCATGTGGGCAGGCTTTCTCTACATCACCGGCGACAACGCCGAGCCCGATCATCTGCGCCAGTAGCGCCTATTCAGGCTTCTGATCGCCGCCCGAGCGGCTGCGCAGGCGCATCACCGCGTCGCGCACGCGCGCCGACATGACCTTCCACGAAGCTTTGTCGGCCAGCCAGGCGCGCTCGCTCTTCAGCGGTTCGCCGAAATGCACCTTCACCTTCACCGGGCGCGGGATGGGCAGGCCATTCTTTGGCAGCACGCGGGCGGTGCCTTCCAGCCACACCGGGACGATCGGCACATTGGGGAATTCGGCCGCCAGCCGCCCAATGCCGCTGCGAAACGGCCCGATTTCGCCAGTGCGGCTGCGTGTGCCTTCGGGGTACAGCACCACGCCATAGCCCTCGCGCAGGGCGCGCACCACGTGGCGCAGCGGGTCAGTGGCCGATGTCATCTTGCGCGGCACCGGCACGGTGTTAAACAGCACCCGCGAAACAAACTGGCGCGGCCCATTGTCGAAGAAATAATCTTGCGCGGCAGCAGCCACCACGCGCTTGCGCAGGGCGCGCGGCAGCGCCGCAAAAATCACGGCGGTGTCGGCATGGCTGGAATGGTTCGCCGCCAGAATAAACGCGCCCGACGACGGCACGTGCTCAAGCCCATCGATCTCGAGCCGGCAGTAGAATCGCACAAACGCCAGGAAAAGCCGCGACGGCAAGCCAATGCGCGCAATCGGATGGCGGCTGGTGTACAAACTCATAGTGCTCCCACTAGTTCGAACCTCGTTGTGGCGGCTGTGGGCCTTCCGCGTGCATTATAGCATCACCTCGCCAGGGCGCATATGCACTCAGGCGTGCTATAATGGAGGCCACAGAAACACGCTGCCCGGGGGCCTGCATGGGCGCGTAGGAGGTGCGGGGAATGGAGCAAAACAGCTTCGAAGAGCCCAGCGCCGAGCTTGAGCGGCTGGCAGAAGAGCAGATCAACGATCTCGACACCACCGGCGACGAACGCTCGCAGCGCGGGAAACATCGGCGCGAGCGCGTGCTGGCGCTCTATAGCCAGGGTGCACTGCGCTCGGCCCAGGATAATTATTATGCAGCGCTGATTATGCTGTATGGCGACGATATTGCGCATTTCGAGCTGGCAAAAACCTTTGCCCAACGCTCAGGTGCGCTTGGCGAGCCACGCGCCTGGTCGGTGATCGCGGCCTCGTGGGATCGCTCGCTGCTCGGGCGCGGCAAGCCGCAGCGCTTTGGCACGCAGTTTGTGCGCGAGGGCGGGCGCTGGTCGCTTGGCAAGGTCGATCCGCGCGTCACCGCTGCGCAGCGCGCGCTGCATGGCGTGCCGCCGCTGTGGGTGCAGCAGCAGAATGCCGAGCAGCTTCAGCGCCGCGAGGATGACGAGACGTGAGGGCGTGCGAGCGCTGCGGCGCTGAAATTCCCGAAGGCGGGCGCTTCTGCATCGAGTGTGGCGCGCCCGCGCCGGCCGCCACTGGCCCCACCGAGCGCCTGCCCGAGCGCGCCGGCAATTTGATCTGCGCTACCTGCGGCACGCGCAACCCCGCCGACGCAGCTTTCTGCGTGTACTGTGGCCAGCCGCTCATTCCCCCCCGCCCAACCGCCGCTGCGCCCGCCCCGCCACCCCTGCTTCCCCCGC
>LJCR01001033.1 GCA_001399705.1 Kouleothrix aurantiaca | reverse complement strand
GGTTGGTGATATCTTCGCCGTTGAGCCGGATGCGCCCGCCGGTGGCGCGCCGCAGCCCGGTGGCAACTTCGGCCAGCTCGCGCTGCCCGTTGCCGGCCACGCCCGCCAGCCCGACGATCTCGCCAGCGTGCACCTGCAGACTCAGCTCATGCAGCGCCGGCAGGCCGCGGTCGTTCTCGGCGCTCAGGTTCTCAAACGACAGCACCACCGGCCCGGGCTGCTGCGCCTCGCGCTCGACGCGAAACAGCACATCGCGCCCAACCATCAGGCGCGCAAGCTCGCCCGCGGTGGTCGAGGCAGTTGGCACGTCGGCGGCGGTGACCTTGCCGCGCCGCATCACCGTCACGCGGTCGGCGATTGACACGACTTCGTTGAGCTTGTGGCTGATGAAAATGATCGACTTACCCTGCGCTGTCATGCCGCGCAGTGTTTTGAAGAGCTGTTCGGTTTCGGCCGGGCCAAGCACGGCGGTCGGCTCGTCGAGAATGAGCACATCGGCACCGCGATACAGCAGTTTCAGGATCTCGACGCGCTGCTGCTCGCCAACCGAGAGCTGCCAGATCTTGGCGCGCGGGTCGACCTTCAGGCCAAACTGCTCGCCCAATTCCGCAACGCGGCGCTCGTTTTCGGCCAGGCGCAGACGGAAGCGCGGGTGCTCAAGCCCGAGCAGGATGTTTTCGGTGACCGACTGCGAGGGCACCAGCATGAAGTGCTGGTGGATCATGCCGATGCCGGCCTCGATCGCCTGGCGTGGCGAGCCAAAGCTTGCTGGCGTGCCATGCACCGCGATCGTGCCTTCGTCGGCGCGGTAGAGCCCGGCCAGAATATTCATCAGGGTCGATTTGCCCGCGCCATTTTCGCCCAGCAGCGCGTGGATCTCGCCGCGCCGCAGCACGAAATCCACATGGTCGCTGGCCAGCACACCAGGGAAGCGCTTGACAATGCCGCGCATGGCGACGACGGGTGGCGTATCGTTCATGGATCGTTTACCTGGTTCTATGCGACCGACAGCAAATAAGACAAGGAGACAGGGAGACAAGGAGATAATGAACGCTCCAGATCTCGTGTCTCCCTGTCTCCTGGCTTTCTGTCTAGGCTAGCTCAGCTTCGGCAGCTCGGCGCTGACACCCTCGGCCCACCAGTACATGCAGAACTTGCAGCCCGACTTGGGATCGAACTGGTCGAGGTCGGCCTGCTCAAGCTTCTGGCCGGCCGGCACGATCTCCTTGCCGGTGTTGTCCTTGATCGGGCCGGCAAACACGTCGAAGCGCGTGAACTCGCCCTTCTGCATCTTCGCCAGCGTGTCCTTGACCTGCTGGATCACGTCGGCGGGCAGGTCGCTCACGCCCTTGGTGGGCGTCTGGCCGTCCATGAAGCCATACAGGCCCAGCGCGCCGCTATCGGCGTCGAAGTAGTCGTAGCCGACCTTGTAGCTGCCATCCTGCACGGCCTTGGCGATGCGCGAGTAGACCGGGCCCCAGTTCCAGTACGGCGCGGTGAGGCAGCGCTCGACCTTGCACGAACCCGACCAGTCGTAGGTGATGCCCCACTTGCCCTTTTCCTGCGCCACAGCGGCGGAGGCGGGCGTGTCGGCGCCGGTGAACACAACCTGCGCGCCGGCGTCGAACAGCGAGGCCGCGCCTTCCTTCTCCTTCACCGGGTCGTGCCAGGTGTTGATCCAGCGCACGTCAAGCGTGCAGTCGGGGCAGGTCTTGCGCATGCCGAGCGCGAAGGCATTGGCCAGGCGCAGCTCTTCGGGGATGGGGAAGGTCGCCATATAGCCAAGCTTGGGGTTGCCATCCTGCTTGGCGCGCGCGCCGGCCAGCATGCCGGCCAGGTACTTCATGCTTTCCATGGCGCCGAACAGGTTGCCGAAGCTGGTGTTGTTGGTCTTGTAGCCGCTGACGTGGACGTAGGTGATGTCGGGGAACTCATCGGCCACGGTCGCCATCGGGTCCATGAACCCGAACGAGGTGCCGATAACCAGGTTGAAGCCCTTGCGCGACAGGCTGCGGAACACCTGCTCGGAGTCGGCGCCCTCGGGCACGTTCTCGACATAGGCGGTGTGGACGTTCGGCACGTCCTTCTCAAGGAACTGCAGGCCTTCGTAGTGCGCCTGCGACCAGCCGCCGTCGCCGTGCGGGCCAATCAGCACCATCGCGACGTTGAACTTGCCGTCTTCAACGGCAGGAATCTGGAAGTTGCCTTCGGCGGCAGGGGCAGCGGTGGCCTCGGCAGCCGGCGCAGCGGTGGCTTCAGCGGCCGGCGCGGCGGTTGCTTCCGCAGCAGGGGCGGCAG
>LJCR01001032.1 GCA_001399705.1 Kouleothrix aurantiaca | reverse complement strand
ATCTGGCGGAGCGCATCGAGCGCGGTCTGGCCGCTGCCGCGCGGCTGGAGCGTGAGACGCCCGCGCCCCTAGAGCGCATCGAGTTGCAGCGCGCGATCGATGACGGCGAGGCGGCGCGCGAGCATCCGATCCGCGCGAATTTGCGCCTGGTGGTCAGCATCGCTAGAAAATACCAGGGTTACACCACCACCGCGTTAACGCTGCTGGATCTGATCCAGGAAGGTAATGTCGGTCTGATGCGCGCGGTCGCGAAGTACGATTTTCGCCGCGGGAACAAGTTTTCGACCTACGCAACCTGGTGGATCAGGCAGGCGGTGACGCGTGCGGTCGCCGATCAGCAGCGCGTGATCCGGCTGCCGGTGCATGTGAGCGAGGCTATCAGCAAGCTGCGGCGCGTCAGCGCGCAGCTAGAGCGGGCCCTGGAGCGTGAGCCGACGACCGGTGAGATCGCCGAGGCGTTGGGGGTGACCCCAGAAAAGGTTCGCCGGACGCTTGAGGCGGCGCAGCGCACGATCTCGCTGGAGACCCCGGTGGGCGAGGATGGTGAAAATGTTCTTGGCGACCTCATCGCGGACGATCGACTGGTCGCGCCCCACGACGCGGCTGGCGCGTCGCTGCTGCGCGAGCAGATCGAGGATGTCTTGCAGAAGCTGCCCTGGCGCGAGCGCGAAATCATCCGGCTCCGCTACGGGCTGAAGGACGGCCGCTACCGGACGCTCGAAGAAGTCGGCGTTGAGTTTGGGATCACCCGCGAACGCATTCGCCAGATCGAAGCGATCGCGCTGCGGAAGCTGCGCCATCCGCACCTGGGAAGAAAGCTGCGCGGCTATCTGGACTAGTGCGCAGCGTTGCGGCCGTGCAGGGCTGCGGCTTCGCGCTGAGCTGGGACGAGAGATGACGACGATGATTACGACATACGCTCCCGACCGCGCGGCGGCCGATACCTGGGCGCTCGGGTTCGATCCGTCTACCGTGATCGCTGCCGTGCTGGCAGCGGTCGATGAGGTTCCGCCCGCTAACCTGGAACAGGACGCCGAAGTGGCGGAGCTGGAGGCCGCCGCCGCCCAGATCGGCGTCGACGACCTGCGCATTGCGGGCGAGGATGCGGATGACGGCGACCCGATCGTGCTCGACCTGATCCGCTGGTACCTGCGCGAGATCGGCCGGACACCGCTCCTGGTCGTCGATAAGACCGTCAACGAGGAGGTCGATCTGTGTATCCGCATGGAGCGCGGCAGCGCGGCAGCGTGCGAGCTGGAGAGTCGCGCCCTCAGCCTTGGCGCTCAGGATCGCATTCGGCTTCATCGCGACGTCGCTGACGGCGAGGCGGCGCGCGACCACCTGATCCGGGCGAATCTGCGCCTGGTCGTCTCGGTCGCCAAGAAGTACGTCGGGCGCGGCGGCGCGGTGATGGGCTTCGCCGACCTGATCCAGGAAGGTAATCTCGGCCTGATGCGCGCGGTCGAGAAGTTTGTGTATCGCAAAGGGAACCGCTTCTCGACCTACGCGACCTGGTGGATCAGGCAGACGATCACGCGGGCGATCGCCGAGCAAAGCCGGCTGGTCCGCATCCCGGTCCACCTGGCCGAGTCGATCGGCACCATGAGCCGCGTGATCCGCCAGCTTCAGCAAAGCCTGGAACGCCAGCCGACCCCCGACGAGATCGCCGCGGCGCTGGGCACGAGCCTGGAGAAGGTCCAGGTCATGCTGAAGGCGTGCAAGAATGCCATTTCGCTCTCGACGCCCGTCGGCGACGGCGAGAGCGAGCTTGGCGATTTTATCGAGGATGATCGATTCGCCGCGCCGCACCAGGTGGCCGCCGAGGCCATGTGCCGGCAGGACATTGACCGGGCGCTGGCTGCGCTGACCGAGCGCGAGCGCGGGGTGCTTCAGCTCCGCTACGGATTGAATGATGGCCAGCACCGGACGCTCGAAGAAGTCGGCGTTGCGTTTGGGATCACGCGCGAGCGAACGCGCCAGATCGAGGCGGAGGCGCTGCGCCGCCTGCGCAGTCCCGAGATTGGCGCGCATTTGCGTGCGTACCTGGATTGACGCCGCGCGAGATGTCTGATCTACGTGCCACGAGGAGAAGTTGATGATTGCTGCACCACCACGCATGAGCGACTTGCCGCCGGATCTGGTCGCGGCGGGCTGGGCGCTGGAACGGGTCGACGAAAGCTGGCGCGCCTACAACGAGCAGTGTTCGCCGCCGATCCAGACGATGGAGTTCTCTGAAAAAGCCGACGCCGTCGGCTCGGCGATCAGCATGCAGCAGGCGCGCGCCGAGGGCCTGCTCGGCC
>LJCR01001031.1 GCA_001399705.1 Kouleothrix aurantiaca | reverse complement strand
GCACGATATCGTGAACCGTCAGGCAGCGGGCGATCAGCGCGGGGCGTGGGCTGTTGCGCTCGGTATGGGCGCGCAACGCCGCCTTGTAGGCGTCCTGATCGGGCGTCAGCAGCTCGCCGTGCATGCGGCGCTGCAGCTGTGCAAGCGCGGCCGGGTCAAGCAGTGGAGCGTTCGGCATATCGAGAGCGGTCATTGCGTTTCTCCGCGTGCGAGTGGTCGGCCGTCGTGATGGTGCTATTGAACCACGCGGCGGGCATGTGCAGAAGTTCCGCATGCGGTACAATGGCGGTACTCCAGCGGTACATGGCCGTCGCGTGCTGCAATTCGTGGTGAGAGTTCAATGGCTGATTCGGCAACTTTTCGCACATGGCTCAAGCGCCGGCGGGTCGAGCGCGGCCTGACGCAGGACGAGCTTGGCGAGCTGGTCGCGTATGCCGGCCAGACGATCCGCAAGATCGAAAGCGGCCAGCGGCGAACAGCCCATCGGCCTCGCGCAGCGCGTCGCGCGGGTTGCTGGGGAAGGGCAGGCGCGCGCTTTGCGTCAGCAGAAAGGCCACGCCAAGCCGCACAATTGCGGCGCGAAGTATCTGGATGTTGCGGGTAGCCGTTGCGCGCACGCGCACCTCGCCTGGGCTATACGCGGGCGTATACAGCGCGCCGCTGGCGTGGAATGATAGCGAGTGCGCGCGTGCGCGTCAACTGCGGCGGGTTGGGGCGCGTATCTTTCGGGAAAGGATGTGCGTTCATAAGTTTAAATAGTTTCTTTCCGCACGAGGCCGGCATTATCGCTGTATAATGTCGGGTGCTACATGTGTGGCATTGCTGGTGCGGAGGGGAAAGGGGCGCACATGGCGCACAGCACTTCTGCAAAATCGATCATGGTTGTCGACGACGACCGTGCGATCCTCGATATGGTGTCCGAACTGCTCGACTACGAGGGCTACCCGGTGATTGCGGTGCTGGAAAGCCGCGATGCGGTAAAATGTGCGAACGACAGGCAGCCCGCCCTGATTTTGCTCGACATGATGATGCCCGAGATGAGCGGCTGGCAGGTGCTGGCAGCGTTGCGATCCAATCCCACGACGCTCAACATCCCGGTGGTGCTGCTCTCGGCCCGCCACGATCTGTCCGCCCTGGCCGACACGCTCAAGGTCGAATCCTTCCTCGAAAAGCCCTTTGAGATCGACGATCTGCTCGACGTGGTGCGGGTGCGCCTGGCGGCGTAGGGCTGAATACGCCACAGAGCGCACAGAGAACACAGAGAACAGAAGCAATTAAAGCTCAGTGGCCTCGGTGTTCTCTGTGGCTGAATTCGTTATCTTGCTCCTCATATTGCGATAATTTTCTGGCACGCCCAGCCCTGCCCCGTTCGGCGGCGGGGTTTTGTTTTGCCCCAGGCGCTGCGGCTGCCGCAAGACGCTGCCCGGCCGGCCACGCTATTTGACAAAACGAAACCCTCGCTCTACTGTGGCGCGCAGCAATGGTGCAGTGGAAAAAGGAGGCAGAGCGTGGCATCCTACGACGCAATTATTATTGGTGGCGGCCACAACGGGCTGGTGGCGGCCTGCTACCTGGCGCGCGCTGGCCGCAAGGCGCTGGTGCTGGAGCGCTACCATACGGTCGGCGGTGCGGCGATCACCGAGGAAATCCACCCCGGCTTTCGCGTGTCGGTGGCCTCGTACTCGATGAGCCTGATGCGCCCCGAGATTATTGAAACGCTCGGGCTGCCGCGCTATGGCTTCGAGGTCTACCCCAAGCAGCCATCCTACTTCATGCCCTTTCCCGACGGCGAGCACCTGTTCCTCTACGCGGGCGACCGCGAGCGCAGCAAGGCGGCGATTGCGCGCTTCTCGCCGCGCGACGCTGCCAACTACGATGCCTGGGAAGATTTCTGGGATCGCTGCTGCGACATCATCGAGCCGACGCTGATGCAGCCGCCGATCTCGCTTGGCGAGCTGGCCGAGCGCTTCCACGCGGCCGGCTGCGCCGACGACTTCCGCCGCCTGATGCTGCTGAGCACCACCGACCTGCTGAATGAGTTCTTTGAGAACGAGCGGGTGAAGGCGACCATGGCCCCGCAGTCGCTGATCAGCACCATGGCCGGGCCGGGCACGCCGGGCTCGCCGTTTGTGTTCCTGGTGCACGCAATTGGCCGGGCCATCCAGGGGCGGCGCGGTATCTGGGGCTATGTGAAAGGCGGCATGGGCTCGGTGACGCGCACGCTGGCCGCGGCGGCGCGCGACCTGGGCGTGGAGATCCGTACCGAGGCACCCGTGGCCGAGGTGCTGGTGCAGGGCGGCG
>LJCR01001030.1 GCA_001399705.1 Kouleothrix aurantiaca | reverse complement strand
ACACTTGCGGAAAGTGTCGTGCGCCGTTCTTTTTTTGCACAAATCTTAGCCCTGCGCGCTAGCTCAGCGCCGACTGCAGATCCATTGCGGTGTGCATGGTGGTGAGCTGAATACCCCGCCCAACGATTGCCTGCGCAACCTCGGGCCGCACGCCAACCAGCGTTACATCCGCGCCGAGCAGCCCGGCCGCCTGCACCACGCTGATCAGCCCCTGCGCGACCATGGTATCAACCAGGGGCACGCCGGTGATGTCGAGAATGAGCTTACGCGCGGCAGAGCGCTGCAGCGCGCTCAACGCCTCTTCCTGCAGTTGCGCCAGGCGGGTAGTGTCGAGCACACCTACCAGCGGCACCACGAGCGTGCTCTTCGAAATCGGAATGACTGGCATGCTCAGCTCGCGAATCGCATTGCGCTGTTGTTCGACTTCGCGCAGCAGCTGCGTTTGCTCGGCGGCGTGCTGCTCCATGGAGCGGAGCGCGCTCGCCAGCTCGGTGGTGCGCTGCCCGACCAGCGTTTCAAGGTTCGCGTTGGATTGGTTCAGCTCGTGGGCAGTTGCTTCGATCTGGGCGCGCGCAGCTTCCAGGTTACGCAGGGCATTGCGCGTGCTGGTTGAACCCATGAAGCTCAGCAGCGCGCCGGTAAAGAGCAGCAGCACATGGCCAAAAACGATCTGGTAGCCCAGCGGGCTGCGCAGCGGGTTTTCTGGCATCGCAACCACCATGATCGCGAGGGCGATCAGTTCGCCAACCAGCACCAGCCAGGTATGCCATGGTTTCAGGCAAAGACTTGAAATCAGGATCGGTAAGATCAGGAACGATGGTGCAATGGAGAGGGAACCACTCACCACTGTGGGAATAGTAATGCTGACCGTCAGGAGCGAGATAAACAGCGTTGCAGCGGTGTTTACCCAGCCTTTGCGCGCCAGAAAAATGGTGACAATATAGGTAGCTATCGCCACATTAATTGCTAAAATGAGGGTATTGTTTATCTGATTGTCAAAAATCTGGATCGGAAAGAACAATAGCGCTACACAAGACATGTTCAGCGCAAGTATGATCACATTGCGGCCAGCGCGGCGCGTTTGTTCGTCGGGGTATTAACTCGTAGCAACCAGCGGCGGAATTCTCGCATGTTCACATCCTTCAATGACACAGCCAAGCGCTTAGCCTCTGGCGCTTCAAATACTGCTCCATTATCCTCGCCAAGCAATAGTGCGGTAGCGGGTAGTATCATAGCGATTTTGTAGCAGAATGAGCAAAACCGCGCTTGCTCTGCCCGGCGAACTGTGCACAGACGTTCTGGTATAATGGCGCTGCTCGCACAGAAGAAAGACACAGTATGGAGCTTTCGCACGCAGCCGCACAGGCGCTGATGCTTGGCGCGCAAGGATTGCTGCGCCGGCCCGCGCGCCCTGCAACCAAAGCCGATCTGCTCGCGACCATCCGGCAGATGCATGTGCTGCAGATCGACACGATTCACGTGGTGGCGCGCAGTCCCTACGTGGTGCTGTGGAGCAGGCTGGGCGATTTTCCCCAGGAATGGCTGACCGATTTGCTGGCCGAGGGCGCGCTGTTTGAATATTGGGCGCACGAAGCATGCTTTCTTCCAATCGAGGATTTCGCGCTGTACCGCCACCGCATGCTTGGTGCCGAAACCATGGGCTGGCGCTACGCCCGCGAGTGGGCCGCGCAAAACCGCGAGGTGCTGGCGCAGGTGCTGGGCTATGTGCGCGCCAATGGCCCCGTGCGCTCGGCTGATTTTGTGCGCACCGACGGGCAGGCCGGCGGCTGGTGGGAGTGGAAGCCCGAGAAGCGCGCGCTGGAGACGCTTTTCACCGCCGGCGAGCTGATGATCCGCAAGCGCCAGAACTTCCAGCGCATCTACGATCTGCGCGAGCGCGTGCTGCGCGCCATTCGCGAGCTCGACTACCACCCGAATGCGTCGGCACGCAGCCTGCGCGCGCGGCGCACCAACACCATCGGCTACGTGGTGAACGACTACAATGCGATGGACGTGTTCACATCCTCCTACAGCGCCGGGATTCTCACCGGCCTGACTGCCGAGCTGAAGCTGCAGCAGCACTATGTGCTCGTCTACCCCATGCAGATCGGCGAGGATTTGCGCGCCTTCGAGATGCTGCTGCGCAGCGGGCGGCTCGACGGCGTGGTGCTGCGCCTGGTGCAGGACGCGCCCGCCACCGACAGCCTGCTTGAGCTGATCAGTGGTGCGAACGTGCCGTGCGTGTGTATCGAGCGCCCGGGCGCGCCGCGCTTTGGCATGCCTGCGCTGACCTACGACGACC